>JBEQAN010000268.1:0-2990 GCA_041640315.1 Leptospiraceae bacterium | reverse complement strand
GAGAAACATTTTCAATCTATTATTGATAACTCTGAAAATAATCAAGAGAAAGCAATTGCCTATACATTCCTTGGAATCATTTCACTTGATTTAGAAAAGTATATCTTAGCTAAACATTATTTTACCCAAGCATTGAAATTTAAAGACAACTATTTACCCGC
This sequence comes from Leptospiraceae bacterium, assembly GCA_041640315.1. Lineage (GTDB taxonomy): Bacteria > Spirochaetota > Leptospiria > Leptospirales > Leptonemataceae > SKYB61. The sequence continues at coordinate 2,829 of JBEQAN010000268.1, read as the reverse complement.
CATTGTAAATCTTGCAATCACAGAATATCGATTGGGAAATATCGACAATGCTTATGAGCTTGCCATAAAAGCAAAGCGAATTGCACCAGATGATTCCTTAGTTTCTATCCTTACGGGAAATATTTTAATGAACCTAAAAGGAGCTCAGGAAGCAGAAAAAGAATTCCGAAAAGGAATTGAATCCGAGCCAGAAGATGCAATTGCAAGATACAACCTAGCCATTTCTCTTCTTAGGCAAGGGAAAACACGAGAATCCATCCTTGAATTCCAACATTTTTTAGAATTATTTCCTAATCATCCATTAACGCCCAATGTTTTAGGTTTATTAGGTCAACTTTATTACAGTGTAGAACAATATGAAAGAGCTTTAGGTTATTACAAGCGAGCTTCAGGGCTTGCACCAGACAATGCGAAATTTTATTATAATTTAGGGGTTATCTATTTAAAATTGAAAGATGAAGCAATAGCAAAAGAATACTTTAAAAAAGCAATGAACTTAGGAGCAACCGACCCCGAAGTTTTTGAAAAACTTTCTTATGCTTTTGAAGAATTTAATGATTTAGATTCTGCAATAAGAACGATGGAGCGATCTTTACAGTATAATCCCGATCATCTACCATCCTTATTTCGATTAGGGGAATTATATTATAAAAATAAAGATTTACTTAAGTCAGCAGAGATTTATAGAAAAATTGTTAATAGAACACCTGGTACAACTGATACAATAAATGCCCTTCTTGAATTAGGAAAAATTTATATTTTAATGGAACGATATGAGGAAGCAGTTCTTGTCTTAAAAAAAGCCTTAGAATTAGATCCTAATGCAAAAATTGATATTTTTTATGAACTTGGGAAAGCATACTACTATGGCGGTAGAAAAGATAAAGCAATTGAAATATGGAAATATGCACTCGATAAAGCCTACATTACACCAGAAGAAAAAAACAAAATTCATACAATTTTAGCAAAATCTTATCAAAATTTAGGGTCATATGAATTAGCAATTCAAGAATTAAAAAAAATCAATATCGATGAAAAAAATTCTACTAGTACATATATGGAATTTGGTAATCTTTATAAAAATTTAAAAGATTATCAAACAGCTATTTCTTATTATCTTAAGGTATTTGAATCTATCGATTCGAGTATTAAAGAAAAAAAAGATGCAGCTATTTCAATCGCAGAATGTTATATTTTAACACAGGATCCACAATATATAGAACCTGCGAAAAGTTGGATTAATAAAGCCATCAGATTAGATCCTAACGATCCAAAAACAAAAATTATAAAAGCAAAATTATTAATTCAATCTGGGAGTAGTAATGATTTAGAAAATGCAATTGAAATTTTACTACCACTTTCCTATGAAGACTTCTCTACACAACAATTAAAAGAAATCCATTTAAACCTCGGAGAAGCTTATTATAAAAACAAAGAATATCGAAGAGCCCTTCAATCCTATCAAATAGTATTACAAATCGACCCATTTAATGAAACAGCAATTAAATATAAAAATTTAATATTACAAAAAATGGGGCAATAAAATGAAAAAATTATTTTTAATTATACTCACTCATGTAGGGATTTCATTGTCTATTTTTGGAATTGATATCAATGATGAAACATTATCTCTACAACTAAATAAAGGAGGCAAAGATCGGATCAAAGCCATATGGATATCTTATGAGACAAAAAAGTTTTACTTATTCCGAAAAAGCTTAGAATTTCTTTTATTAGAAGAAAATAATGATTTAGAAGCCCAAATGATTTTAAGAATTTTTAACTTACTAGATAAAGAGTTAGAAAGCATCATACCTAACTGGTATGTTTATATAGATCAATATATTAACGAAAAAAGACCCAAAGAAAATCTTATAGAATGTCTTAAATTAACTCAGAGATGGAAAGAAAAAAGATTAATTTTTGCAATTTTAAAATTAACCAAACATCCTATCCAAGAAATCAGAAATTATTCTATTTCAGTATTAAGAGAGCTTAGTAGCGACATTGTTCTTCCTACCATAATTGAATTTTTAAAATCAAAAAATGAACTTTTAATTTTATATGGTTTAGAAAATAGTATAAACTACCCAGATACAAGACTAATTCCCTTTATTCGAGATTTAACCAATCATCCCAACAAAACTATACGTATTTATGCTTTAAAATCCTTATCAAATTATGACTTAGAATCCTATTATGTAATTAAAAATTTTGATAGTGAAAACGAAGAAGTTATCCAAACTATTTTATGGATTATTGGAGAAAAAAGATGGCATAATTATGCTTATTTAGTACATAAGGGGATAACCCATTCAAATCCAGAGATTCGTAAATACGCAATAAATGCCGCAACAAAACTAAAAAATATAAATTTAGTAAATTTTATATCAAGGCAAATCATTATTGAAACAGATCCAAATGTAATTTTCGAAGGCATAAAAGCTTTAGTAGAACTAAAACAAGGTGATCCTTTTAATGCATTGATCTTTTTATCCAATCATTCTAATCCAGAAATACGATTATCATCAATAAAAGCCATTCAAAAATTAAAGCTCTCTAATTATATTTCTGATTTAATAGATTTACTAAATAGAGAAACCAATCCCACTGTTCATTTAGAATTAATTTATACCATTTGTACATTGTTGGATTCTAAAAATTATTATCATGTAGTTAACTTATTAGAAAACAATCCTTCTTCAATCACCTTAGAAGAAAAATATTTAATTTTATCAGCCTTAGAAAAATTTATTGATGAAAACCTTTTAAGCTTATTAATTAACAAAATAGAAAAAAATTAAATCTTACATATTAAATTCAATTTAT
>JBEQAN010000267.1:0-2995 GCA_041640315.1 Leptospiraceae bacterium | reverse complement strand
CATCGAATCCTTTTTTGATTCAAAAAGCGATTAAACAAGTTCAAGAAAAAGGTAAAAAAGAAGCAAGGATCTTTAATCTTCTTCTTCTTCGTTCTTTTATGCAAGCTAGATATAGTCCAGAGTCCATAGGACATTGGGGACTTGGTTTTAAACATTATTGTCATTTTACTTCTCCTATAAGACGATATCCCGATTTAGTGGTACATCGGTGTTTGATTCAGGTCTTGAACAATAAAAAACCACTTTATACGAATGAGGAATTATTTGAATTAGGTGTAAAGACTAGCGAAGCAGAAAGAAATGCCATGGATGCTGAAAGAGATATGTGGAAATTAAAATTGATTCGATACATAGAAAATACCAATCAAAAATATTTCCATGGATTTATTACTGGGATAAAAGTTGAAGGTATCTTTGTCGAATTAGAAGAATGTCCAATTGATGGTTTTATCCCTGCTGGTTACCTTACAAATGATCCGGAATTAATTATGCCAGACCCTTTTTCTGTATATATTAAGCGATTATCGCGTCCAGCTTTTCTTGGAGAAAGATTCTTATTAGAATTAGATAAAATAGATATAGAGGGCTTAAGAATTTATTTTAAGCCAATTTTTGAATGATTGGCAGAAGGATTTCTGCCAATAGATTAAGGAATCATATTTCTAAGATTTTTCATGGTATGATAGGTTAATCGATAATTGAAAGGGTCTGCTAATGTTTTTGCTAAATTCTCTCCTGGATCTAAATTATAAATAAAAATTACTTTTGTTTGATTTTCTTCTAATTCCCAAAGTTGGATTTTGATAAATCCTTGGGTGATTGGAACGTATGCTTCATTATTTTTTATTTCTGTTGTAACCTCCATCTTTATATCAATAAATTTTTTGCCATTTTGTAATTGTTCCGTATAAGCAGTATGAAAGAATACTTCTCTATCTTTTACTGGCCAAGGAGTATCGATTAAATATCGAATAATAAATTGATTTTTACTAAAAGATTTTGATTTTGAAGAATGTATACAATGATAAACCCATTTACTATGTCCATTGATGTCTAATAAAAAATCGCCAATAGTTTGAATATTTTTTTCAATCACTAACTCCGCTTTATAGGATTTATATCCTCCATACCCTGGTTCTGAGTATACAGAAATGATCCCATCATTCTTTTCTAAGCTCCAGTATATAAACAACGTGTTGAATAAAAATATTATTAGGTACTGATTAAATTGAATTGTTTTCATGTTCTCCCCCATTAAAATTGAACTCCAATTCAACATAATAAAATTAACAACATAATTGTCAATTTAAAAAAACTTTTGATAAAAATTTTTAATTCCACGTCTTGTCTTTGATAAGATTGTTGTTTCTTTAGATTAGTAAGGAATTGTAATAAAATTTACTCCTTAATTCATAAGTTTTGGTTACTATTTGGCCTAAGTTTTTAATCTATACCCTTAGGACTCTCACTACTTAATACAGAAGAGCTATCGTATGAAATTAGAATTGTAGCATAGGTTTTGTGAAATTCCATGAATCATTTGGTTTTAAAAAAGTTTAAAGTATTTTCTTTTATAATTTAGAATTGACATATTATAGATTATTGATTTTATGGAAACATATAAATTAGTATATGTTAGTATGTTATGATAGATGGTTTATTGAAAATATCACGAGAGATCTTACAAGATTCTTTTTTTAATGGAATTGAAATCTATGATATTAAATTATCAAAATTTCATAATGATTATCATATCTTAGTACAGCTGGATAATATCCACCATACTTACGGCTCTGTTACCTTAGATTTATGTGAAAAATTTAGCAATAACTTTATAGAAATCTTAGATAGAAAACTGTTAGAAGATAAATTGAAACATCAACTCCCCATTGACTTAAATATAGATAACTATACATTAGAGGTTTCCTCTGCAGGGGCAGAAAGGGAACTAAGGTTACCAGAGGAATTATATAGGTTTAAAGGATTACCTTTAAAAATTACTTACAAAGTAAAAGATACAAGAGATGAGGCAAATGGTAAGGATAAGAAGAAAGAAATGATAGTAACATTTTTAAAAAAAGAAGGAGATACCATAAGCTTTCTTGAATATTTAACAAAAGAGAAGAAAAGAAAATTAAAAAAACAAAAGATTGAAAACAAAAATGAATTAAAGACATTTGAAATAAAAGTCAACGATTTGTTAAAAGCTAATTTATATTTAGAAATTTAATATTTTAAATCCATATGCAAGTAGGTATTATGGCAGCAAAAGATACTGAATTAAAAAAAACAAGTAAAAATAAAATGGAAAAAGGACCAGACATTAAATCTTTTTATCAGGATTTAAAAAATTTAGCGAATACCAAGAATCTTACGTTTGAACAAATACTCGAAGTATTTAAAAGTACATTGATATCAGTTTTAAATAAAAAGTATGGTCCTAATTCTAATATTGATATAAAAATCGACCCAGATAACAATATATTAGATATTTTCGTTCATTTTAATGTTGTTGCTAAGGTTATGAGCCCCGATTATGAACTTTCTTTAGAAGATGCAAAAAAATATAAACCCGATGCTAAAATTGGAGATACCATTACCATTCAAGAAAGCTTAGATAATTTTGATCGAATTGGAGCTTTTAATATTAAAAATATTTTTCAGAATCGATTAAAAGATTTAGAAAATGAATTAATATATAATGAATATTTAGATAAAAAAGGTCAAATTGTTACTGCTCAGATCTTATATAGTAAAGGAAATAAGGATGTTCATGTTTCTTTGGGAAAATCAGATGGAATTTTACCAAAAAGTGAACAACTTCCAAGAGATAAATATCCACCTGGAAAACACATCAAAGCGGTGATCAAAGATATCATTTTAAAAAAGGATTTACGAAAAAAAGATATTGGTACACTCATTATATTATCCAGAAGTTCTCCTTTATTTATAAAAGCTCTCTTTAAAGAAGAGGTTCCAGAAATTCAAGATGGCA
>JBEQAN010000266.1:0-3018 GCA_041640315.1 Leptospiraceae bacterium | reverse complement strand
TGTTAAACTTGTTTGTTGTTTAAAATGTTCGTCAATATTTGAGTTATTGAAAATGCTGTTATCTACGTCTTTAGGTAAAATCCAAAGATTTGTATCGAAATGTTTATCTGGTTCTAAAAAAGAGGGATTTGAATCTTTTTCTAAATCAAATTTGCTAACATGAGAATCTTGATTGTTTATATTAACATACTTATATAATTGTAAATTTTCTATTTTATTTTCGAAATCAGATTCATTAATTTCGATTTTCTGAATCCATGGTGGTTTGATATTATTTGATGATTGTTTTTTTTTAAAATTAAATAAATTTAGATTCTTGAAGATATCCATATTTTTCTGTAATAATTTAAGATTTTTAATATCTTCGGAAGATGTTGAAAAATCTTGATTATTTTTAATAGAGGGTTTTTTTTTAAATAAATTTAAAAAACTAATTATCAAGGGTAAAAAGCCAATAGATATATTTAAACCTTTAAACCCCTTAGAATCGTTATTAGTTGTTTCTTTTGCAAAGTGATATCTATAAAAAGATTTAATATCTTCTAAATGTATAGAAAAAATATAAAATAAAGAAATAAAAAAAATTAATAAAGTTAATATAAATAAACCAGTTTTTCCTAATAAAAAAATTCCCATATTTGCTAAATATTTACCTATAAACCCGCTTTTATTCTCATCTTCGAAGTAAGTTAAAAGGGTACTAAACGAGAATAAAAATAATATCAATCCAACGAAACCATTTTTTAGATAAATGATATTAGATTTAAGAAAACTTTTTATACTTAATAAAATAAAGACTGGTCCTACGAAATAACTACTTATACCAAATAATTTTAAAAGAATTGAATGAAAATAAAACCCAATCATCCCAGAGTGTTCAATTGTTGTGTTTGTATCACTATCAAAAAAGAAAGAATTTAGTAATAATAAAATGCCTAAAACGAAAAAAATAATGATTGGTATATTGATATTAATAGATTGATTTTTTAGTCTCAATAAAATGAAATTACCTAAGCGTTTTATATTCTCCATCTTTTTTTATATCGTAATTTTTAAATCTTATCTATATAAAATAATTTCCTATCATATAAAGCATAACTTTAAAATTATAATAAAAAAATAATCTTTACAACTTATTTATTTTTTAAAACTTTACAGTTATAATGGATCAAGAATACCAATTTGATAATGAAAAAATTATTGAAGACTTATACAAAAATACACCTTTATTAAAACAATATCAAAATGAATTAGAAATACACTGGGACGAAGCATTACAAAGTCTAGAAAAAGATTTAAAAGATTTTTATATAAATTATTTAAATGATTATCAACCAATTAATATTTATCAATTTATTTTATTTTATTTTTTTTTATTTTCTGGAATTTTTTATTTAAATATTAGTTATCAAAATAGAAATTATATTGAATTAGGTAAAAAAATCAATATTTTAGAAAATCCCCTATTGAAACAAAAAAAGTTTGAGTGGAATAGTCTCGAAGTTTATTCTATATTTCCCTTAAAAAGTGAAAACTATTTAAACGAAATTTTTAAGAAAGAGTTTTTTCCTTTTCTAAGAAAAGTAATTTTAAACGATACGTTGTTTTTAGATTCGAATATATACGATTTTATTGAAAATACTATTAACTATATAGAAAGAAAGAGTAAACCATATCTCGAAAAAGGTACCCCTATTACATTAACACATTTTAAATTTGAACACTTAGAAAAATATATCGATTATCTAAAAAACTTAGGTATTTATAATTTTGTATTGGAAATTGATAAATATATTCGTTCAAAATTGAAAAAAAGAGATCTTTTAATTATTTTATCTTACAATTCTTTTCTTGTAATGTCCATAGGAGCAAGAAAAGAAATCATTTATGAAAGATTTAAAGATATTTATATAGAAATTAAAAATGTTGTTTTGGACTATCATCTCTACATAGAAAATTTACTTGGACCTGAAGATTCGATAAAAGAAATTTTGTTTAAATTAAAGATTTAATTGCATTCTGGTAATAAATTTTGATTGATGGAAGCACCAATAGTCCAACTTTCTATTCCTTTGAATACTTTATTTAATCCAAGGGATTCTAATTGAGCTTGATGGTAAAAAAATAAATAACATTGCTTTTTTGCTAAATGTGAGGAAATATTTTTTTTTACAATTTCATTTTCTGAAAGTTTACATATATACTTGCCATAAGATTCTAAATCTCCTATGGTAATGGGATTCTTTTTTAAATGATTGAAAATCGACATCCAAGCTTTTCCTAATACATAAACTGGATTTTCTAATATTAGATGAACATTTCGTTCTAAAAAATTTTTTAAAGTAGGCTCGTTATAGATATGATTTTTTACCATGGTTTTACATTCATTATAAGTATCTTCTGATAATTGATTTCCATACGTACATTTTGCGAATTCTTTTATATTGATTAATCTATCATAGGATTCATTCATACCGATGAGAAGACTTATGAATTCAAAATTATTGTTATACAATGCCAATTGAATGGTTGCACCACCTGTTTCTAAGATAGTATGATTTTTAGAATGGTACATAATTTCAATTGCTTTCCATGCGAAATATGCTTCTTCTTCACCAGAGATAAATTTAATTTTATAGGAATGAAAAGAATGTTTTTTAAAATATGCATCAATGATTTGTTGTTTCAAATACTGATCTTCTTTACTTAACTTTCTAAATCCTCCTGTACCAAGGAGAGAAATATAATGAATCTCATTGGTTTTAAGCTTAAGATTTGCTTTTAACAAACTAAAACCATCATTTAATACTTTTTCAATTTTTTTTTGATTTAGATTAGCTAATCCATCTTCTGCTTCCACATTAAAACATGCTTCACCATTTAGATTTAAACTGCAACTGTGATTTTTATTAATCGAATAAAAACAAAATCGCGTACCAGAAGAACCAGCATCAATAATAAGATGATGGATCTTATGGAAATTTTGTGGCTGTAGAGATTTAATGCAAGATAAGAGTA
>JBEQAN010000265.1:0-3028 GCA_041640315.1 Leptospiraceae bacterium | reverse complement strand
TATTTGAATATATGTTCAAATCAGATTCTTTTTTATTCACAGTTGTCTCATCTTTGTGGAATTCAGTGTTGTCGAGAGTATCGGGATTTTTGATTAAATTTTCTTCTAAATGTTTTAACTTAAAAATGTGATAGCCAACATAAAACCCTACAGTAAAACCCAAAAAAAATATGATTAAATACCAACTTAATTTATTTTTTTTGTTATTTTGTTTTAAAGATTTATTTTCTTTTTCACTTAAATCAATTTTTTTCGCAAAATCTATATTTTGAATTCCCATTTTTTAATGTTTATCGGTTATTGAAAAAAATTTAGTAATAGAAAAATTATCGAAACATTTCAAAGGTTTTTTGTAAAATATCTAATCCTTCATTCGCTATTTCTAAATTGATATTTAATGGTGGAAGAATTCTAATCACATTTTCAGCCGTACAGTTTACAATCAATCCATTTTCAAGACATTTTAAAACAATATCTTTACATGGACGATTTAATTCAATGCCAATCATCAGTCCTACCCCCCTAATTTCTTTTATAAAGGGAAATTGATTTTTCATAATATACAATCTTCGAAAAAAATATTCTGATAATCCTTCTATATTATCTAAAATATCATTAGAAATTAATTGTTTTAATGTTTCATAGGCAACTCTACAAGCTAAATGATTCCCGCCAAAGGTTGATCCATGGATTCCTGGTTCAATCAAATTTGCATATTCCTCTTTTACAATTACTGCACCGATAGGAAAGCCATTCCCCAAACCTTTTGCTAAGGTGATAATGTCTGGTTCTACATCAAAATATTGATAGGCAAAAAGGCTTCCCGTTCTTCCAATCCCACATTGAATTTCATCAAAAATTAAGATGGTTTTAGTTTCTGAAGTAATACTTCTTACTTTTTCTAAAAACTCTTTTGAAAAGGGATAAATTCCACCTTCGCCTTGAATAGGTTCTAAAATTACAGCACAGATATCATTACCTTTGGTTTCGAATAAATTTGTTAAAATTTCAAGATCTTCGGGAATAATTTCTACATTTGGTAAAACACTTCCAAAACCTTGTCTTACTTTTTTATTCCCCGTAATCGATAAAGAACCAAAGGTTCTACCATGAAAACTTCTCTCAAAAGAAACTATGATTTCTGCACCACTTTTTTGTTTTTGTCCATAATATCTTGCAAACTTTATCGCTGCTTCATTTGCTTCTGTTCCAGAGTTACAAAAAAACACCTTTCCAGGAAAACTATATTGTATTAATACTTCAGCAAGTAATGCTTGTTCCTCATTATAAAATAAATTTGATGTATGAATAATTCGTTCTGCTTGTTCTCTGATTGCTTGAATGATATCTGCATCTCCATGTCCTAAGTTGGTAACTGAGATTCCACTTAAGAAATCTAAATATTTTTTATGTTGAGAATCATACAAATAAAAACCTTGACCAAAATAGAAAGCAACTGGCAAACGATTATAAGTATTTAATACGTATTTTTCAGTTTTTGTTTTAATTTCCTCGAAGGTTAATGGCATACGAAAGAGATCTTGTCTACTGTATTCATCAAAATTTTTTCTTTCTTCTACATGATCTTTATGATTATGATTATGTTCTATTAAAGGGTCTTCATTATTATAGGTCATATTGTCATTTTTATTTTTATTCTCTTAAACACTACAAAAATTTTTTTATTGTTGCAAATAGAAAAAGAAGGATAGAATCATAAAATGTTCTAATTTTTTTATTTTTATGATCAATCGATGGAAAAATAATGAAATTCTATCTCTAAATTATGACGATGTTGAAACTTAATAAAATCATAATTCTTGGAAGATTTTTTAAAATGCTCCAAAATGTAATATTTCAACTTAGGAAATTCAGAGTAAATATTATAAATAAACTTTGGAAATTCTTCTAAATTCATATTAAAACTAAATATTAATATTTTATTATATTTTCTTAAAAGATTTTTTTTCTCTACCATTTCAATAAATGTTTTGGATGATTTTAAAGTTTTAACAACTACTACTTTATTGTCATATATATAAGTACCAAGATGTGCAGGCCAATAATGATTAAAAAATATCCATAATGTATCTTTGCGAAAATCTTCTTTGATTGAATGATATAGTTGTTGTCCTTCCTGATTTACCTTTATCAAGATCCTTGCATATTTTAAACTATAATTAAAAGAAATCAAAAGTAATAATATGATTATAACCCTATATACCTTACTTCTTCTCTCCTCCATTGACCTCTTCAACAAAAATATCGACGGTATAATCAATACTGATAAATACCGCGTTCCATAATCTACATTCGCATCATTCGGAGATAAAAATAAAATCACTATCATTGATAACATCACCGCAACATACATAACCCTCTCTATCATCAAATATCGCTTCCTATCTAACCATAACACTACATATATCACCAAAAAATAGGGCATATACTTAAAATACCCTATGGGGTGGATCTCTATCCCCCATAAATTCCCTCTCAAAACCTCTAACCGATACCTTATATCCCAATTTAATATGAATTTCCTATTAAAATCAAATCGATTCCCCAATAAACTCCCATAATAACTTATATTCACTATAAAAAAAATCATCGTCGTTATCAAAAATCCCAAAAGATACAATAAATATCTCTTCCGATTCCCCTTGTCAAATAGAATCAAAAGAAATAATAATAACCCTATGAAAATACCCCCTTCATAGCGAAAAAATAGATTCAGGCCTGTTATCATCCCTAAAATAATAATTTGATAGTCCTTCAATCTCTCTTTTAAATGTAAAAAAACAAAAATAAAACTATAAAAAAATATATTTAATGCTACATCTGTAAAAGTTGTAAAGATAAAAAAAAGGGGGGTGCAAAAAAATAGTAATAAAGGAATATAAATATTTTTATATAAAATATAAATTAAAAATAACATTACCAAAAAAAGGATTTGGGGATACCAAATAAAAAAAGGAGTACCAAGGTATTGAATCACCAATGCATTCACATAACTCAATCCTACTGG
>JBEQAN010000264.1:0-3031 GCA_041640315.1 Leptospiraceae bacterium | reverse complement strand
TTTTCTTAATATTTTTCTATTATGGTTTAGGAATATATTTAAATTTTTTTATATATAATAAAAAGTTGACAAAAAATCAATTTTAGAAAGATTTTTAAAAAAAATTTTTACTAAATTATAATTATATTTGACTTTATATTCCTATTTTATTCTCTATCTTTTTATGAATAAAAACTTAATTTCTTTATTTCTTAAATTCGTTTTTTTTTCCTCCTTTAGTTTTTACTCAAGAACTACAAAATATTCCACCCCTCAACCGCCCTGTGGTTGACACCGTCGGATTATTAAGTCCATAAGAAATTGCTGTTCTCGAAAATAAAAATTCTTAACTTCGAAAAAACTAAAGGTACTCAAATTGCTATTCTTATTGTTCATTCCAAACAACCTGAATCAATTGAAGAATATTTTATTTGCTTGGCCAAAATATAGAAAGTTGGCAGAGAAAATATTGATGATGGTGTTATATTTGTAATAGTAGTAAACGATAGAAAAACGAGACTCGAAATTGGTTATGGTCTCAAAGGTATTATCCCCGATGTTAAAGCTAAACAAACCCTTGAGGATTATGTAATACCTTACTTTAAAAAAAATGATTATTATCGAGGGATTTATACCTGTATCGATAATATTATCAAATTAATTCAAAATGAACCTTTACCTGAACCTCCATATCAAAATTCAAAAAAATTTTTTGATATTATAATTAATTTATTCTTCGAATTAATGGCTTCTATCTTTCATTTTATAGCTAATTTCTTAAATTTTAATGCTTCAACATTGAGAGGATTTATAATGATAATTTTAGATATAATTCTTATCATCATTTTTATTAAACTATTTTCCCTTGTATTTAGCTTTATTTCTTGCAATATTCCCTTATAGTTTTTAACTATTTTTTGTTTATAATAAAAAGTATAAAACGTGCATTAAAAATAAAGATTCCATTCAAGGCACAAATTCTACTAGTTGGTCTATAAATTTTATCCCCCAAATGATGGATTTTTTGAAGGAAGATTCTCCAGTAGTAGCTCTTTTGGTAGTAATGAGTTTTCTGGAGGAGGTTCTTTCGGGGGCGGTGGATCTTCAAGTAGCTGGTAATTTTAATCCAGAAATGTAAATTTTAAAAAATCCCAAAATACTATGGGAAATGGTCAGTTTTAACAATTAAAGTTTTAAAATATGATTTTTAATATATTTAAGAAATTGATGAATCCTTATATACTTAATAAAATATTTTATTTTTTAATTTTTATTATTATTGTTTCAATTCCCTTTATAGTGATTCTTAGTTGTTATGATGAATTAACAAAAAGGTTCAAAAATAAATTCCTATATATGATTTTTTCTTTTAGCTTCAACTCTATTTTTTTTTTCATTTTTATACGTGAAGGTAATTCTATAATTATGAGTTTGTTTATGAGTATAGTAGTAAATGCAGCTTTTTTATTAATAATATATTATTTTATTATCGTACCTATTAAAATTTTATTATATTTTATAAAAAAAATTATAAATTTTTTTAAAAGTAAAACTAAAAATAAAGAAAATGATAGCACTCATCCTTATTCTTGTAGGAATGTTTCTATTATACAAATGGAGAATCGAATTTTTCTAATAAAAGTGGGCTTTTTGGCGGAGATGGTGCATCTTCTATTTTTTTCTGATAGTACGGATAATTCTGACTTAGATGGCAATGGTGGAGATGGAAATGATGGCTGTGACGGTGGAAGTGATGGGGGTGATGGCGGTGGTGATGGAGGAGATTAAAAATTTATAAAGTAGTATTTTGATATTCCTTTAATGCCTGTTCGAGGGTATTCCAAGAAAGGGTTGCACATTTGACTCTAATGGGAAATTTTTTTACACCTTTTAAAGATTCTAGTTCTTCGAATTCTTCTGGCATATGTAAATCTTCATTACTCATTATCATAGTTTTAAATTGATGAATTAAATTTTTAATCTCTTCTATTTCTCGATTTTCTATATAAGTAGACATCATCTCAGTTGAAGCCATGCATATACTACATCCTTGTCCAGTAAACCTTGCCTTTAAAACTTTATTCTCTTCTACTAAAAGATGTAGATGAACTTCGTCTCCACAACTTCTATTTACGCCTTCTTCATGGAGATTTGCTTCGGGCAAATCTCCATAATGTCTTGGATTTTGTGAATATTCCACTATAATATCTTTATACAAATCTTCGCTTAATGACATATTACTTTTTTACTGTAACAAATACTTTTTCTTTAACTTTAAAAATTTCAATCACTCTTTCTATACCTTTGATAAGAGCATCCACATCTTCATATCCATTATATAAATAAAAACTAGCCCTTGCAGTACCAGGAATTTTTAATTTTTTCATTAATGGCTCACAACAGTGGTGTCCAGCTCTTATAGCTATCCCTTCTTCATCTAAAACAGTACCAATATCATGGGGATGAACACCATCAATTAAAAAACTTATTACACCCCCACGCTTGGAAAGATCTTCCGTTCCATATAATTTTACATAAGGAATCTCTTTTAATTTCGGTAATGCGTATTTTAGTAAATCTACTTCGTGTTCATGAATATTAGCAATACCAATATCATTCAAATAATCTAAGGCAACAGCAAATGTAACGACACCAGCAATATTGGGCGTTCCTGCTTCAAATTTATTAGGCAAAGAAGCAGGTTTAAAACCATCTTTCCAGACCGTTAAGATCATATCACCACCACCTAAGAATGGATCCATTTTTTCTAAAAGCTCTCTTTTCCCATATAAAACACCAACGCCAGTAGGCCCCAGCATCTTATGAGCAGAGAAAGCATAAAAATCACAACCAATTTCTTGAACATCTACAGGCAAATGACTTGCCCCCTGAGCACCATCCACCACAAAAACTGCATTTACCAGTTTTGCAAAATACGAAATTTTTTTCAAATCATGAATCGTTCCCAGTGCATTAGACATATGTGCAACAGAAATTATTTTGGTTCTTTCGCTTAAAACATCAGGTATTTTTTCGTAATCATATTGATAAT
>JBEQAN010000263.1:0-3034 GCA_041640315.1 Leptospiraceae bacterium | reverse complement strand
TAGCTAGTGCCGCAAGAAAACTTCGATTTGGACAATATCTAAAAATGAGTAAAGGAGAGAAAAAAAGTGGTGGACAAAGAAGACCTTCAAACCTTGCGGATGCTTTCGAGGCTTTTGTTGCTGCGATTTATCTTGATTTAGGTCTCGAAGAAGCAAAACAATTTGTTTTGAATATGTTAGAAAATCGTTTAAAAAATCTTACAAAACCGGGTAAAGCTATCGATCCTAAAACTGCTCTTCAAGAACTTTTACAAAAAAAATATCACTCTCCTCCAGTCTATGAAATGGTTTCAGAAGAAGGACCTGAACACAAAAGAGAATACATTTTTCGAGTGGTTATTAATGGGATAGAAATTGCTCGAGGGGCTGGTTCCTCAAAAAAAAGAGCAGAAAAACAAGCAGCTTTAAAAGCATTAGAAAAAATCAAAAGTCAATTTGACGAACTTCTTATTTAATTCATGTTTGATAAACTATTAATCCCTATTGAAGAACACATAAAAAAAGATTATTACATTTATTTTTCGCATAATTTTAAAGAAGAATGGTTACAACTTATCCAAAATTACAAATATTCAAAATTTGTCATCATCACAGATCAAAATGTTTATAATTATTATTATGAACTCATAACCACTATCCAATCTTCGCTATCACCATCACTTCTTATCATAAGACCAGTGGGAGAAGAATATAAGCATGTAAAATATTTACAAGATGTTTATGAAAATCTTATTGAATGGAAAATTGACAGAAAAAGCTGTATTCTTGCCCTTGGTGGTGGTGTGATAGGAGATTTTGCTGGCTTTATTGCTTCCACAATTTTAAGAGGGATTGATTTTATTCAAATTCCTACGACACTTCTTGCTATGGTGGATTCTAGTGTAGGAGGGAAAGTAGCTGTAAATGTCGATAGAGGAAAAAACATGATTGGTTCTTTTTATCAACCTAAAATGGTATTATGTAATATCGATTTTCTAAAAACATTGCCAGAAAAAGAATGGAGCTGTGGTCTTTCCGAAATGGTAAAGCATTCTCTTCTCGATAAAAAAGTTTATGATCAATTTCAAACGATAGTTCAAAAACATAATCATTATAAAGATTGGGAACCTAAATTATGGAATGAACTGATTTATGAATCCATCAAAGTAAAAGCAAATGTAGTATCAAAAGACGAGAAGGAGACGGGACTTCGATCAATTTTAAATTTAGGTCATACCGTGGCTCATGCCATTGAATCTTTAACGAATTATAAACAATTCTCTCATGGCGAGGCAGTTAGTAGAGGTATCGTTACCGCTTTATTATTATCAAAGTTAAAGTTCAACTTTCCCGTGGAAAGAATCGAAGAAATCATAAAAACCATGAAACATTTAAATCTTCCTCTTGATACAGCAGGTATTAATGGCGAAGAATTGATTCCTCACCTTTCTTATGATAAAAAAAATCAATATGGAAAAATTAAATATATTTATCTAAAAGATATCGGTGAACCTATTTATGACCAAGAACTAAACCTACAAGATTTTTTAAATGTTTGGAAAGAACAAAAAACCTTATTTGGGTAAAGCCTATGAAACGTCAAACAATATTAATATTAAATGGTCCAAACTTAAATCTCCTGGGAATACGAGAACCTCACATATATGGGAATATTAAATTACAAGATTTAGAAAACCAACTAAAACAAGATGCTAAAAGATTAGAAATAGATTTAATGTTTTTTCAGTCAAATTACGAAGGAGCGCTCATAGAAAAAATTCATGAATATTTTACTAATCCTTATGATGGGATTATTATTAATCCTGGAGGTCTCACTCATACCTCAATTGCCTTAAGAGATGCTCTTTTGGCAGTCAATGTCCCTTTTGTTGAAGTACACATTAGCAATATCTTTGCTCGAGAAGAATTTCGTCATCATTCCTATCTAAGTGATAAAGCATTGGCTGTAATAAGTGGAATGGGGGTTTTTGGTTATCGATTAGCTCTTATTGGATTAGCACATCATTTAAAAAAACTTTCTTTTCAAGATGTAATTTTGCAACTTCCTTCATCTATTTAAATGTCAAAATATATTTCTATTGTCATTTAAGAAATAAAATTTTTTTTATCTTTTATGATACAACCTTGGCAAATTAAAAAAATTTATATTGATACATCTTTAGATACAAATAATAATCCTATCATAAAAAATATTCTCAATCATACCAAAAACAGAGAAATAGAAATCCTTTATGTTAAAAATCCCAAAGAAGTGTTTGACTATCATCTTAAGTATGGAAAGTTATTTGAAAAAGATACATTGTTAGTTTATCGACATCTCGGAAAATTTATTTCTTCTTGTCCAGGTTCAGATGGAATGGTATGTTGTCAGTATTTTGTGATCAATTTTGGCATTGGTTGTCTATTTGATTGTCATTATTGTTATCTTCAAAATTTTATGAATCAACCACTTATGACGATCTTCGCTAATATTGAGGATCTATTCTTAGAAATAGAAAGAAAAATCAAAGGTAAAAATTTTCATTTTCGTATAGGTACAGGGGAATATACGGATTCTTTGGCATTAGATCCTCTTATAGGGATATCCCCCATTTTAATTGATTATTTTTCTAAGTTAGATAATGCTACTTTGGAATTAAAAACAAAATCCAATCATGTTCAACATTTACTGGATTTGAATCATAACTATCGTACTGTAATCGCATGGTCACTAAATCCTCAAAATATCATCGATGAAGTAGAAGAAGGCACAGCTTCTCTAAAAGAACGTTTAGATGCTGCAAAACTAGCTCAAGATGCAGGATATCGCTTGGCTTTTCATTTAGATCCTTTGATATATCACGAAAATTGGAAAAACAATTATAAGGAACTTTTAGATCAACTATTCGATGTAATAAATCCTAATAATATAGCATGGATTTCTCTCGGAACATTTCGCTATTCTATTGGACAAAAAGAAATTATGCAAAAAAGATTTCCAAACGATACTCTTACAAAACAAGAAATGGTTCAAGGTAGTGACAAAAAATACCGT
>JBEQAN010000262.1:0-3040 GCA_041640315.1 Leptospiraceae bacterium | reverse complement strand
ATCCAGAGCACATTGTTAAAAAAGAAATTATTCAAGAGCGAATCCATCAGTTAATCAATTTTAAAAATAATCGATTGATTGAATATGCAACCAAACAATTAAATAAAACTTTTAAAGGGATAGTGGAAGAAATTCATTCAGAATACTATCAAACTTTAACTGATAATTATTTAAACATTCAAGTTTATAAACAAGATGAGGTAAAAAAACAAGATAATGTAAAAAAAGGTGACGTTCTCAATGTTAAGTTAACACAAATCAAATCTGATATATCAAAACCAAAACCTATTCAACTCATCGGAGAAAGAATTTAAAAAATTTATAAATCTTTTATATAATCAATTGTATTTTTAAATTTATCAGGATCTTTCTTAATAACAAATCCATATACATAAGGATTGATATTAAGTTTTTGTATAATCTTACAACCTGCTTCTTCTATAAAAAACTTCATCCTATCTGATGAAACCTTTTGGGTTAAATCAGGTCCAGAAGGAGCATCAATACGTTCCCAATCGATAATTACCATAATCCCATCATTTTTTAATATCCGAGCAGTTCCTAAGATTCCTAAGGTAGGGTTTGCAAAAGTAGATAAAACACAAGAACAGAATATCATGTCCATTTCGGGAATCCATTCTGGAAGAAGGGGATGTTCAGTCTTTTCTATGTAGAAAGGAATAAAGTTTTTGAATCCTTCTTTAACTTTTCTTTTTAAACAAAAATCAATGAGTACTTCTTGACATTCTGCTCCCCATATAAAGATATCCTCGTCCCCATATTGAAAAAAACCAGGTAGATAATAACCATTTCCCATGCCAAAATCCAAAACATTTTTTTTATTTCTCCAATCTATTTGAGAAAAGATTTTATCAATAGGAAATAATTCTCTTCTTTGTGGTGATAATAAGTATTGATGATATTCTGGATTTTCGTAATAAGGTAATCCTCTCATTTTTTTATTTACAAAAAATGAATTTTGGTTATATTATAACCGAATATATTATGTGATACATATGAAAAAGCATTTTTATAAGCTCTTAGGGTTCTTTTTTATATTTTTTATATATGATAATACATTAATCTTTGGAATTTCTAGAGCGAAAGATATTCCGGGTGTTGACCCACTTCCTATTGCCATTGACGTAAGAAAAGAACAACAAAAAGAATCCTCTACAGAATCTAAAACTCCTAATATTAAAGATCAAAGTCAACCAATTTCTAGCACAACCCCAACAACCTCTGTAACAAAGGAATATCCAGATTTTCCTAGAATAAGAAATCTTAAAGTCATGCCAGACCCTATTTACCCATATTCTGCAAGAATTACTTGGGAGCTACATCCCCTTACTTCAACTCCTATTTATGTAGTGAGATATACAAGACCTATTTCCACCCGAGAGATTTTATTAAATTCTTATAATTTAACAAGCCCCCCATTAGCACCAAATATAACAAGTTTTATAGATATCGATATTCCAGAAGGAGTATATTATTATGCAGCTGTAACCTCTTTTGAATTAAGTAAAGAGGGAATATTGATTCTTAAACCAGATGTTAATTATACTATAACGCCTTTTATTATATATAGAGACAAAGATCTAAAAAAGGAAAATTTAGATTCTACAACTTCTATTAGTTTCAATATTGACAGAAAAGATCTAACCCCATCTGATTTCGAAGTACAAGAATTAACAGCAACCAATACGGAGAATGCAGTTGTATTAAACTGGAAGCCATTAAATATAGACAATATAAGATACAGAATTTATAAGGGGAATGAACCACTAGATTCCATCGATAGGTTAAGAAATGCAAAATTCTTAGGCGAAACTAAAACCCCAAATTTTATCGATGATAAACCCAATGTTGATGAAACTGTATATTATGGTGTCTCTGTTTTCGATGAAAAGGAAAATAAAGAATATTCTAATTTAAAATTTAAACGATCGTATATAATGAATACCTATAAAAAACCAAAGATAGAATATCAATACATGGAATTTATTCCAGATTCACTAGTTGCATATCAAGTTAATAAAAATACCATTCAAGTCTTTTGGGTAGATGCAGGACCACAGGTGAAATTTTATAAAGTATATAGAAATAGCTATCCAATATCAAATGATACCATCTTACAACAATCAGAATTCTTAGGAATTTCTCAGTCTGGAAATATTGGTTATATAGACAAAGATTTAAAGCCTGGAAGATATTTTTACGCAATTATGCCAGTTATCTCCAATAATAATGAACTAAAAATTTTTCAAGGTAATAAAACCTTTACAACATTCGGTATCATCATTCATGAAACTCAAGAGCCTCAAAGGAAACAAGAAGAAAAAAAAGAAGTTGTTACAGAAATTAAAGATATCAAAAATAACATAAAAAATATCTCAGTTAAAATCGAAGACAATAATAATATAAGAATAAGTTGGGATTACTCTCCTGAAAATGCAGGTAAGATTAGAGTTCTTATCTATCGTAGTCCTAATTTAATTCAAAAATACGAAGACTTAAGAGAAAATGCAAGTTATGTTGGGGAATTTCCTTTAGTTGCGGGTGTATATGTTGATAAAAATCTAAGTCCTGGAAATTATTATTATAACTTTATTGAATATAATACCGAATCAAATGAAATCACCGCTTTTTATTATTTAAAAAGACCTATTGAAATTCGAAATATAAACCAAATACAGACATCAGAACTTATAAAGTTAGAAAAAAAAGATGAAGATACCTCGTCAAACGTCAATATTGAAACAAAAAAACAAGAGATTTCCTCAGAGATGAAAGATGTCCAAAACCAACAAACTATCAGTAACAACGAAATAGATTATCAAAAAGAAATTGAAACCATCATTGATTTAATCCTTAGGAGAAAAAACTACACACTTGCAGAATCAAAAATTAATTCGCTATTGCAATTACAAGCGTTGGATTCTTATAATAAAGGGAAATTAAAATATTATTATGGTATATTATTGTATAAAACAAATCGTATCAATGAAGCAAGAAAATATTTTCTTGATAGCGATGT
>JBEQAN010000261.1:341-3041 GCA_041640315.1 Leptospiraceae bacterium | reverse complement strand
ATTCCACTTAAACCATCAGAAACAATAAAATGAATGTATTTTACTCCTCTTTCTTTTAAATCTATCAAAACTTCCTTCCAATTATGAGCACTTTCAGAGCCACCGGGCAAAGAATCGTCTAAAATTTTTTTTAGTTATAATAATACTTGTCCCTATTTTTGTATCTCTTCCACTGCAACTTGACTAATTCTCGAAATTTGTGAAGAAGACATCTCGAACCCATAAAGTTCTTTTAATACCTCAGCCATTTTTCTTCTTGTGGAAATACCAGAAATCAGCATAGCTCGTATAAGTTTAAATTCTTTGTTGTATGCTTACGATAGGGAATTAGAACAGTTTTAAATTTTCCTTCCCTTGTTCTGGGAACTTTTAGTCCATTGACCAAAAACCATTTTCAAATCTCTTTCATAAAACCCATTGGCTTTTGTATGGGGGTTGTTTTCCAAATACATATTTCCTTCTTCGATTAACATTTTTTCTAAAATCTCCTTGACAAAAGGTGTAAGTAGTTCTAACAAATCATTGATTTGAATTATGATTTACCTCCTGTAATAATATTAACAAAAAAACTTTTAGAATTACAGGAGGTTATCTTTTTTTGATCAGACACAATTAATTGTATACTACCTTTATAACTTAAATACAATTTTATTAATGATTTACATTATATTTAAAAATAAATTTTTGTTTTTTTATGGATTTTTTAGAAAAATTAAAAAGGTTTAATTATTGGATTTTAATTATTTTAGCAATTGTAATTTGGTTTAATTCAGAAATCGATGAAAGACTTTCGTTTTATGCGGATAATAGTACAAAATATTTTCAAGCATATTCTGTGATAGAAAATCAATTCCAAGATGATAAAATTCGATGTAAATGGCTGGAAGAGTTTGATTTTTGTAAATATCATATTGTAACCAATACGATGATAAAGATTCCAGAGGGCTACCGAGGGGCTTTTCCAGTAGTATTGAGTTATGTGAACGCAATAGTGATTAAATACCTTGGCACTCCTTTTTTTATTTGGTATCCCCAAATCCTTTTTTTGGTAATGTTATTTTTAATTTATATTTTATATAAAAATATTTATATTCCCTTATTACTATTTTTTTGTACTCCTCTTTTTTTTATCTTTATTACCTATAATGATGTATCATTAAATATATTTTTTTATAGTTTTATTTTTGTTTTTTTACATTTAAAAGAGAGATTAAAGGGCTATCAAATTGTTATTTTGGGGATGATAACGGGATTGAATATATTTTTTCGCTATGAAGGGGATATTTTCATAGGGTTATTATTATTTTTTTTGGTTCTATTTGATAAGAAGAATCGGAAGGTATATTTATTGTATATTTTGGGATTTGTGATAACGACGATGATTTTTTTTATAATGAATGTGAATTATTATGGGAATATATTAGGGAATCGATTTGATTTCAATAAGGAGTTGATATTAAATTGGGATATAAAGTATAGATTAAAAGTTTTGAAAGGGAATTTATGGGGGATAGAGATACATCCGATAGGGTATTTTAAGTATATGCCATATTTTTTAGTGATGTATGTAGTGTTTTGGTTTGATAGAAAGCGATATTCGATGATGGAAAGGATTATATATGTTACGGTGATGTTATCAATGATAGTGATTTTATTTTTGTCTCCGAATGATGCGAAGGTAGATTATGGAACGCGGTATTTATCAGTATTGATTATACCATCCATATTTTTGTTGAAGAGATCGATGGAGGAGAAGAAAAGTAAAGTATATAGGTTTATGATGATTTTATTACTTTTAGTTTCTTTTAATTATAGCCTAAAATATGGAAGTGATTTAGTTAAAATTTTCAGTAATGGACAAGAATTATACCATTCAATTAAAGAAGATTTTCGCAAAGATACATTATGGATATTTTTTAATCATTATTCTCCTACTGTCTTTGGAACATATATATACGAGAATAAAGTTATATTAATAACAAGTATAGAAGATGCCCAATCATTTGTAAAACTATTAATAGAAAAAAAATTATTAAATAAATATAAAAAAATCTTAATATCAAATCTTAATATAAACTTTGATAAACTACCAAAAAATCTACATAAAGTGTATTATGAGATCTTCCATGAAAATCCTTCAGTTGTAGAAAAAATCTTAGAAGACCTAAAAAGCTATAGTAAAGAATATAATGTTCAAAGAGTTCAATATGATCGAAATACTGATATAAAATTTCATTATTATTATATTAGTTATTTTAATTAAAAAAATTCTGATATTATATTTTAATAATATTATATATAGTATACTTTCAAGATTTTATATATAAATTAAGATTCATTGTGTAAAAAAAATTGTGTCTGGTCATAAGATAACCTCACTGTTCTTTTTTCGCACATAATTTTTCCTTACAATATTTTTGAATCATTCCCAATTTCGAACGACTCAAAAATTTTTCATTCTGTTTCTCTTCTAAAAGAGTCTGCTGAACTCTCATTTTGAAACATCTCCATATTTTTTAACCTTCGTTCTTGCTCCTTGATGAGTCTTTCTAAACATTCGTCGTATACACCATATTTCTTATTGGCTCAGGCATTGTCTAGTTGCTTATGGTTGTATATGATATTTTGTTTAAATTTAGAAATTAATTCATTGACAATATCTCTGGTATTCCTTGTTTCTTCCCCTTCCATCTCACCTTC
>JBEQAN010000261.1:0-331 GCA_041640315.1 Leptospiraceae bacterium | reverse complement strand
GTTTAAATTCTTCTGCTTGATATAAAAATTATAATGGTATAAATATTCGTATAATTTCTTGCTGAGTTCTTCATAGGAACTAAAATGAAATTGGTCTATTACATGTTCTTGAAATCTTCCATTCATCCGCTCTACCATTCCATTCGTTCTTGGACTATAAGGCTCTATTAAACGATGTTCTATCGAATACTCTTTGCATAACACATCAAATGCATGTTTACCTGTCGGTCTCTTTCGACCTTTCACAAATCTATCCGTAAAACATTTCCCATTATCCGTCAATACCTTCTCTATCTTAAAAGGAAATACTCTCCTACAATACTTCAAAAAC
>JBEQAN010000260.1:0-3058 GCA_041640315.1 Leptospiraceae bacterium | reverse complement strand
TTGGTTTTGTAACCTCTGTAAGTTTTTCAATAGGAGTATCACTCGTTTGAACTTTAAGTCCTTTATATTCTCTAATAATTTCTTCGGGATCAAATCCTAAAAATTCCGCATAGGTTCGTAAAAAGCCAATTACGTAGGTTTCGGAGGGAAAAATAGAATAATCTTCTTGTTCAAGGGCTTCTATATACTTAGGAATAATATGAATCTGTTCAGATACTTCACGAATGCTATACCCCTTAGATTCTCTTTCTTTTTTTAATTTTTCGCCTAATTTCCCTAATCCAGACATTTTAATCCTCCGAAACTAATGGATTTAATACGATTTTTACATTTTCTGGGGGATTATATTGAAATAATTTACCTTCAATTTCTATATTAGTTTTAATATCAAAAAACTCTATATTAGTAGTAATTCCAAATGACCCCTCTGCTTCTGCTTTTTCTATCAGAAAATTTTCAGAATTAACGAATAATTTCATTTTTTCATAACCTCCTATTTTGACTTTTTGTTCTAAATCTAACACATAATATTTTTTACCATTCATTTCTTTTGGTTGATTGATATCATCAAACTTATAATGATATTTATTAAATAAGTGTTCTACTCCTCTTCCTGGCATAACTGCAAATATGGGTTTATTATCTTCATTTTTAACATCAAGACTTAGATCTTGTTTCCCCACCAAGTTTTGACTTCCTATTATTATCCATAAAATTTTTCCATCAGATATAAGTAAATCTCCATATGGTTGTGTAAACTCGAATCGAACTTTTCCCGGTTCTTTATAATATGCTATCCCCCTTTGCTCTTTATTTTTTGTTTTTATAATAAAGTTCGCTTTATAAGTTTTTAGATTTTTATAGGTTTGAATTACTTCTTTAGCCACCATGGAATGAGATTTCCAATTATGTGGGGGATCTGCATCTAATTTGCTTATAAGTAAAATTAGAATTAAAAAATATCGACTTAAGTTCATTTTAATATCCATAAAAAAATGATAAATTACAAAATATTGTATAAAATTTTTATTATATTATTGATTATATTAACATTTTTTTTTTATGTAATCTATAAGCAAATCTTTTTATGTTCGTTTTAAAATCTCTCTTGGTTTGTTTCCGATGGCGGGACTTAAATATCCCATCTCTTCCAGTTTTTCCATAATATTAGCTGCTCTATTGTAACCGATTCGAAGTCTTCTTTGAATATAAGACGTTGAAGTTTTCCCTGTTTCTAAGATAATTTTCCAAGCCTTAGAGATGAGTTCTTCATCTATTTGGTTCAAACCAAAATCTTCAATGACTTCTTCTTCTTGAGGCAACTCGATATAACCAGAGAATTCATATTTTTGAGTTTCTTTTACAATATTTTCTATTTCTTCTTCGGTAATGTTGGGAGCCTGTATTCTTATAGGAAGGGTTGAGGCGGGTGACCGATATAACATATCCCCTTTACCTAAAAGGGATTCTGCACCATTGGTATCGAGAATAATACGAGAATCTACTTTTTGAGCTACTTGAAAACTGATTCTTGCGGGACAGTTTGCTTTTATTAATGCAGTGATTACATCTACAGAAGGTCTTTGAGTAGCTAAAATTAAATGAATTCCAACAGCCCGAGCTTTTTGTGTAAGGCGAATGATAGATTCTTCTACTTCTTTTGCTGCAATCATCATGAGATCAGATAATTCATCAATGACGATTAAAATATAAGGAATTGTTTTTCCATCTAATATTCCTTTTTTGATTTTATCATTATAAGAACGAAGATCTCGACATTTTGCAAGGGAAAAGAGTTTATATCGATTTTCCATTTCGTTTACCGCCCAGTATAGGGCTTTTTCTGCTAGTTTGATATCGATTATAACAGGATATAATAAATGTGGAATCCCTTCATATAATTTTAATTCCACCATCTTAGGATCAATCATTAAAAAACGAATTTGTTCTGGTGAATACTGATAGAGTAGCGAAGCAATGATGGAATTTAAAAAAACTGATTTTCCAGAGCCAGTTGCACCAGCAATTAATAAATGTGGTAATCTTGTTAAATCGATATAACGCGTTTTCCCCGAAACATCCTTACCTAAAAGAATATTGATATCTCTTTTTTTTGAAAAAAATTCTGGATCTTTATGAATTAATTCACCAAGGGATACAAATTCTCTCGTTTTATTAGGGATTTCGATTCCAATAGTACTTTTGCCCGGGATTGGGGCAACAATTCTTACAGATAGTGCTGCTAAGTTCATTCGAATTTCATCTTGTAAGCTTAAAATACGATTTACTCTGACCCCGGGTTCAAGGCGGATTTCAAACATAGTGATCATGGGACCTCTGGTGGCTCCTACGACTTGACCTTTAATTCCATAATCATTTAAAACTTGTTCTAATTTTTTCCAATTTTCCTGAATTTCCTGTTGAATAGATATACCATCAATATGAAAGCTTGATTCCAATTTAAAATGATGAGTTGATAATCGATAAGGTTTTGATAGAAATTCTGAAGAAATAATCTGTTCTTGGAGTTCTTTAATTTTTTGTTGAAGATATTGTGGATTAAAAGAATATAAAAGATTCTCATTTTCTTGAATCTTACTTTTAAGGACTACTGGAACGTCCTTTGGGTTTTCATAAGATTGGTTTATTGATAGATGGGAATGGTCTTCCAAAGAGAGTAATTCTTCTTGTTTTTTATTGGAAATCTGCGAAACATTTGTATTGGGTGGATCTAAAGTGTTATTGGCTTCAATTTCGCTTTGATCATAATTTTTTTTCTCTAATTCTTCCTCCGTTTTATTTTCATAATTTTCTTCTTCAAAATTATGATTACTAAAATAAAAAGAGGAAGACTCCATAGAATAATCTATTTCATTTTCAGTGAGTGTTTCTATGGATTTTTTATCTTGATGATGAATAAGTTTATATACCTCTGGATCAAGTTGAACTTCACCAAGGAGATCTTGAGATTCTAAGAGTTCATATTTTTTTTCATAAAAAGTCATTTTTTTTTTATCTATAGATTCTTCGGAAAAGATAAATCGATCTTTTTTATCAT
>JBEQAN010000259.1:0-3067 GCA_041640315.1 Leptospiraceae bacterium | reverse complement strand
TAAGTTCGTCTCTCTTGTAATTAAAATATTTTTGCCATCTATCTTCATTCTTTCTGCTCGAAGTTTAATTTGCTCTGTAGACTCTTCGCCAGAAAAATATAGAACTTTTTTATTTTGATTCGAAAAATGATCTGCTAATTTTAACATCAAAGTTGATTTTCCTACACCGGGTTCTCCCCCTATAAGAATTAAAGAGCCAGGTACAAATCCACCACCTAAAACTAAATCTAAATCTGGTATACCACTTGATAATCTTATGTGTTCTCTAGTATGGATATCTGAAAGTTTTTTTATCTCTATGTCTTCTGTGTCATGTTTATAAAAGATTTCTTCTTGTAATTTGATTTCTTCAATTGAATTCCAAGAATCGCATTTTGGGCATTTTCCATACCATCGTAAAAACACTTCATTACAATTATTACATTTATATCTTATTTTGGTTTTCATACTAAACATATATATTCTTTATTTTTGATTTTTTTTTATATTTTTTTTAAAATACATCTGAGGTTTCGAATGTTTCTAAATTATCAAATCGAAACATTTCTGGTCTATATGCTAATTTAAAACTTCCAAGGGGGCCATTTCTGTGTTTTGCTATGATAATTTCTGCTCTTCCACGATTTTCAATTGCTTCGGGACTATCTGGATCATTTATCTGTTCACGATGGATAAACATTACTATATCTGCATCTTGTTCCAAAGCTCCCGATTCTCTTAAATCTGAAAGTTGTGGTCTTGCATAATCTCCTCTTCGTTGTTCTACGGATCGATTCATTTGTGAAAGTGCTAAAATAGGTAGATTCGTTTTTTTAGCTAAAAGTTTTAAGCTTCTTGATATACTTGCAACCTCAACTTGTCTTCCAAATTTTCGTGCCTCAGGATCAGAAAGAAGTTGTAAATAATCAATGACAACAAGACCGGGTTCTTTTCCCCTACGTCTTAGTTCGATTTCTAATTTTCTTGTCCTTGCAATACAATCCCATATATCCAGTGTACCTGAGTCGTCAATATAGATAGGAGACGAAAAAATCCTTGCTATAGAATCTTTAATTGTTTCTTGTTTATTGATTGGGATATGACCTTTTTTTAAATCGCTATGATTGATCTGAGCATCCGCACTTAACATTCTAATGATTAGTTCCATTCTACTCATTTCTAAGGAATAAATTATAACGGGTTTTTGATAATACATAGAAATATTCATTGCTATATTCAAAGCAAAGGTAGATTTTCCCATTCCCGGTCTTGCAGCTAAAATGATCAGTTCTCCACCGCGAATTCCAGAAGTCATTTTATCTAATTCGTAAAACCTTGTTGGTTGACCTGTTAATCCACCTCTTGCTTGTAAGAGTTTTGAGATATAATCAATGAATTCTTCTTTTACATCTTCTATTGGTACAATACCCGGTGTAATACTTTCTCCAGTTACCTTTAGTAATTCCTCTTCTACATATTTTAAAAAACTTCCTTCATTTTCTTGTGGTTCATGTGCTTTTAGTTCAAGTTCTTTTAGTTTTTCTATTAATCTTCTTCTTACAGAGAGATTATGAATTCTTGTTGCATGAAAAAGAGCATTGGTAGGAGAGATGACTTTATCGGTTAAAGTAAAAATGTATTCATAACCACCTGCTTCATGTATCAATTTTTTATCTTCTAAGAATTGGATTAACCTGACAGGTTCAATTTCTAAATTGGAGTCCGTTTCTCGGATGAGATGTTCTAAAGCAGAGAATATGATTTGATGAGCTTTTAGATAAAAGTCTCTCGATTTAATCAAATTGGAAATTTGAAAAAATAAATCGGGGCGTAGCATAATAGCCCCTAAAACTTGTATTTCTGCTTCTATATCCTTAGGAAGTTGATTTGTTTCGTTTGGAACGGTCAGTTATGCTCCTCCTTGTCTTAGGATTCTTTCGATGTATTTTGTTCTTCTTGATTTGGTTTTTCTTGTTTTTCTTCTACTATGCTATCTGGGTGTGGTACAACATTAATTTTTAAAGGAATTTGAAGTTCTTCAGATAAATGAAGGGTTACTTTAAACTCTCCTAATTGTTTTATAGGTGCACTTAATTGAATTTTTCTTTTATCAATAGGCTGACCAGTTTTTTCTTCTAAGGCTTTTGCAATCATGGCATTTGTTACGGAGCCAAACAATTTATTCTTTGCCCCTACACGAACGGGAATTTCCAATACCTCAATTGACTCATAGGATTTTGATAGTTCAAGGATTTGTTTTTTTCTTTTTTGTTTTTTAATTTCAATAATCTTTTTTTGATGTTCTAATGCTTTTTTTGAGGATGCGGTTAAGGGTATAACTAATTTTTTAGGGATTAAATAATTTCTTGCATATCCATCAGAAACATTTTTAATTTCTCCCGCATCTCCAAGGTTAGGAATGTCTTGTTTTAGGATTACCTTCATTTTTAACT
Organism: Leptospiraceae bacterium; assembly: GCA_041640315.1. GTDB lineage: Bacteria > Spirochaetota > Leptospiria > Leptospirales > Leptonemataceae > SKYB61. The sequence continues at coordinate 635 of JBEQAN010000259.1, read as the reverse complement.
CCTCTTTGAAATATTAATTTATTATAAAAACTTAAAAAGGAATATCATCTTCAGTATCTTCTAAAAAGGGATTTATGGGTTCTTGAACCTCAGAAGTTTCCTGTGGTATATTGGAATTGTCAGCTGTTGTTCCACTCGTTTTAGGGGTCAATATCTGTATATTATTAATCACCACATTTAAAGAACTTTGATTTTTGCCTTCTTCATTTTGCCAAGTATTTTGTCTTAACCTTCCTTCTAAGGCAATTAACATTCCCTTTTTAAGATAATTTCTTACAAATTCTGATAATTTTCCCCATGCAACACAATTGATAAAATTTGTTTCTTCTGCAAGTTCACCATTTTGTTTTTTATACTTTCTATTATTTGCAATGCTAAAGGTAGAAAAAGAATTTCCAGACTGTGATACTTTATATTGAGGATCTGCAGTCAGTCTTCCAATCAAAAGGACATAATTTAAATCACTCATATAATTATTTTTTTAATAAGTTTTTTAAAAAATATTGTAAGACATTGGGATCAATATTCAATCGGTATTGTAGCTCTGCACCTTTTTGTGGTTCAAACATTAATGTATACTCTAAAAATAAACCAGTTTTAAATTTTTTTCTTTCGTATTGGAGATCCTTTCTTCC
>JBEQAN010000258.1:0-3074 GCA_041640315.1 Leptospiraceae bacterium | reverse complement strand
CACGAAAGATTACGTAATGATTATTTGATTGAAGATAAAAAAACAAATCTTGTTTTAATTTTTAATCATGATATTTCGAATGCTTATACGACAGTTTATGGTTTGGACACAATTGTTTTTTATTTAACTCAACCTTCGCCGGGGAGTTTTACTACATATAAAAATTGGTATGAACAGTTAATTCTTCATGAATATACACATATTATTACTCTTCGACCCTATACAGGTTTTTGGAATTATCTATTTCGTTTTCTTTTTGGTGTTCCTCCCAATTTAGCGCTTCCAGATGGTATCATTGAGGGGATATCCGTTTTAGAAGAATCAAACAAGAATGAAATGCCCCTTATAGGACGACTATTTGATGAAGATACCAACGCTCTATTAAGAAATCAATTACTTTATGGTAAATTTCCTTCAACAGAAGAAATCTTAGGAGGCACTTATTTTTGGCCACTAGGAGATACGGTATATCTTTATGGTGCTCGTTATCTCAATGTAATTTTAGAAGATTTACAAAAAGAACACTTTACACAATTATTTTATTCTAAAAGACCGCCTTTTTTACTTCGATATAGATTTGAAGAACTCAATTTAAACCATATTGATGAATATACGCAGTCTTTAAAACAAAAAGAATATGAACTATATAAAAACTGGTTTACTAACCGTCTTAATGTTCCTGTTACTCCATATGAACAATTAACCTTTCATGGAGGGTTTAAAAAATATTTAAATTTATTTTACGATAAAATCTATTACTTCGAATCAAGTTCCTTTAGAAGTAGTGGTATTTATAAAATCGATATAGAGAATCATTTTAAGACAAAACTTTTTTATCGCGCAAGAGATATTTATCAATATGATCTTTCTTATCATATCATAACATCTGAACCCATTTTCTTTAATGGGAATCAAATTATACAATATAATATATTTTTTGATAAAAGAGAAGTGATTGATTTAAATCGAAATTACTCCACTAGAAAAATCCATCCTATTTTTTATAATAATTCTTTAATTTATATAGAAAGAGAAGACTTATTGGTTTCGATTGTAAAAGTTCCTATTAAAAAATACGCTGGATATGTCTTATTAGATCATACTCAAAAAGAAGTGATATTTCAAAGTGATTTGGATACAGTGATAGATTTTTTAGTAATCCACAATGAAAATTTATATTTTGTATTAAAAGAATCCAATTCAACTCAACATAAGGTATTGAAATGTAATCTCTTCAATAAACAATGTAGCATTTTATTTTCTTCGAAATATGTCATTACAACACTATGGATCAATAGCGAAGCTATTTTCTTTAGTTGTAATCTTAAAAACCATTATGATATTTATAAATTTGATTTTCAATCAAAAAAAGTATATCGTTTAACAAATAATTTTATTAATAGTAAATATCCTCTTTTTTTTAATAATTACTTATATTTTATTGGAGAAACATATCGTGGGTCAGATATTTTTCGTATCCACAGAAAAAATTTACTCTTTGAAGAAATCCAAGAAGGGATTGAATTAAAAGAAATACCCGTTTTATCCCATAAATCTTTTCATATAAATAATTCTCTATATTCTCTTGAAGATTACAGCTTGTTTGAATTTCGTTTTTATTTAGATGGTATACTTACTAATGGCAACACCGATATAGCTTTACAGATTTCTGGATATGATCCTTTAAGACGACATTATCTTAATTTTGGAGCTGGAGTTTTTGATATTTATACCCTTTATTTTTTTAGTTATACCTATAATCGATTTCTACCTTTTATATCATTTTCTTATGCGAAAACTAACCCTTTTCATAATGATAAAGAATGCTATATTTTGTTAAACCCTACCTTAAGAAATACTTTCTGTAAATTTTTTTATGGATTTGAACAATATAACATAAAATTTTCTTATCCTTATTTTTATAGATTATTACGAACTAATACTATGATTGGTTTTAACCACAAAAAAAATCGAAATGCGAAAAATAATAATAGCGCCATTTATACTTATAATAATTTTTCTCAGAATTCTATTTTTCTTATTTTTAATATAAATTATTATGAAAATTATTATCTCTCTATAAGCCCCGAAAATGGTTTTAATGTTCAGTTTCGCATAGAACATTTTCCTTATCGTTGGAATCGAGTAGAAAATCAAAATAGTATAAAGAAACAATACATTTATTTTACATATACTACTATCTCTAGCTTATTTGAATTATTCCTTCCATGGTTTATGAATAATCATGTGCCATATATATCTTTTTTTATCACATGGAATCAAGATAGAGATTACAATTTTATTAAAAATTCTCTTGCAAATTATCAATATGGATTATTACTAAATGATAGTTATGGTAGTGGAAATTCTGTAGTTACACTGGAATATCGTTTCCCTTTATTATATTCTTCTAAAAGAATTTTAGAGTTTTTACCAGAATTAGGTATTCATTGGATTGCTTTAGCTCCCTTTTATCAAATAGGTAAAAGCTTTGAGAAATCTATGATTGAAAAAACTAAAATCTATTATACAAATGGCCTTCGTTTAACTTCAAAATTATATGCCTTTTTTTTGCCATTTTTCTTAGATATTATTTACGCGAAAGGGTCGGAAGAGCAGATTTTCTTTGGTTTTTCTTTGAATGCAAATTTTCATATGCAATTTTTACAGCATCAACAACATCCAGAATATCTTCTTCCGACATGGAACTATAAATAGGAAGTGATAGAATATTTTTATAAATTGCTTCGCTATTGGGATAGTCTTTTACATCATATATATTTTTGTTTTTATAATAAGTCATCTTATAAAGGGGTTTAAAATGAATTCCAGTTTGAATCCCTAATTCATAAAGCATTTTTATGAATTCATTTCTTTTTGATGTTTCAATTGTGTATAAATGATAAGAAGAACCATTTCCGTCTGGGTTGGTCTTAATTTTCTTTAAAGGTTTAAAATGTTCATTATAAATGTGATGTATAAGTTTTCTCTTCTGTAGCATTTCTTCATTTCGTTCAATTTGAACAATTCCTATAGCGGATAATATATCGGAGATATTATATTTATAACCTTCG
>JBEQAN010000257.1:0-3076 GCA_041640315.1 Leptospiraceae bacterium | reverse complement strand
TACTTAAAGCCTTACAGAATATTGAAGGTTTAGTAATTCCAGAATTTTATCAAATTGAATATGATAAAGAAAATCCAGAAGGTAATTATCCTTTTTATATTGGAAAGTTAGTAGAAAAGAGGATTTATAAAAAAAATGAATTTGCAAATTTAAAACATATAATCATTCCAAATATAAGTATTACCCAAGATAGAACTGTTCTTGAAGTGAATAGAGGTTGTGGACAAGGTTGTAGGTTTTGCCATGCAGGATTTTGGAAAAGACCTGTAAGAAATGCACAAGTGGATCGACTCATTGAAATAGCTGGGGATTTACTAAAAAGAACTGGTAATAATGTTCTAACTTTACATTCGTTGTCTATAGCAGACTATCCATGGTTAGAAGAATTAGTAATAGGTTTAGCGAATAAATACGGACCAAATGGTGTTTCATTGTCTCTTCCTAGTTTACGTGTTCAAGTAAAAACCATTCCAATATTAGAAATGACGTCTAATATTAGAAAATCAAGTATAACTTTTGCACTCGAAGCTGGATCAGAACTACTAAGAGAAAAAATTCATAAAAAATCATCAGAAGAAAACTTACATTATCTTATGGAGCTTGTTTATCAAAAGGGATGGGATTTAGTTAAAGTCTATTTCATGTTGGGTTTACCAGATGAAAATCATAGAGAAGTTGATGATCTTATACGTGCTTTAAATTCCTTAGGTGCTATTGCTCAAAAATATGGAAAAAGAAAAAAAGTAAATGTATCGGTATCTTTGTTTGTCCCAAAACCTTTTACTACATTTCAATGGGAGGAACAAAAATCTCCAGAGTATTTTGAACAATCTATACAAAGAATCAAACAAGAATTAAAATATAAACGAGTCTTAATCCGTCATCCCTCTCCTTGGATGGCTTGGATTGAAGGTTTGCTTTCTCGAAGCGATCATCGAATTGGAGAATATATTTTAAGAGCTTATGAACTCGGGGCTAATTTTGATTCTTGGGATGATGGTTTTCGCGAAGATATATGGAAAAAAGTTTTTAGTGAAATACCAGAATCTTTAAAAACATTATGGTTATCCAAAAAACCTGCAGGTACAAGAATGCCATGGGAAGATATTGTAAATGGTTTTCCTAAAGAGAAATTACTAAGAGATTATAGTAAGTTTGAATCTATCAACGAAACAAACATGAATCCAGCAAAAAAACAAGTATATGATCCAAGTCAATTCCCACCAGAACTCTTCAAAAGAGTTAATATTCCAGAAGAAAAATTTCAAACAAAGTGTATATTGAAACTCAAGTTTGCGAAGATCAATAAATTTTGCTATATTAGTCATCTTGATACGATGGAAGTAATTAAAAAAGCTTTAAGAAGAGCAGAGATTCCTATGACATTTACGAGAGGTTTTAATAAACACGAAAAAGTTAAAATGAAAGATTCCATACCTATATACATTCATTCTCTGAGTGAAGAAGTTTTTGTAGAATTATATAAAGAGGTAGATTCAAGAACAAAAGCAATATATTTCCAAGAAATCTCTAAAAATTTTCCGGAGGATCTTGTGCTTTTGGATCTGGAGATTTTAAATGATTATGAAAAAATAAAAAAAGGAACTCTTCAATTGGATACTTATCGAATCGAATCATCTGATAAAGATAGGATTGATAAGATTTACTACCAACTCAAAAATGTTCCAGAGTCTATTAATATTCAAAAACGCGACATAAAAAGAAAATATCAAGTTAATAGCAATGATACAAGAAGACACGTAAAGAAAATCCAAGTTTTTGATGTAGTAAGACAAGATAGTTTAGAATTTATTCAAAGTTATAATCTACAAGAAAACTTAGCAAAAAAATTATATTTGTCTTATCAGTGGGATTATGGTTTGAATTTTCAAATCCCTAAACCTAACTTAGAGAACATTTCTATAACAGATTTGATCTTACAATATTTAAATATTTCAAAAGAATTGTGGAATTATCAAATTAGAATCATTAAGTTATAAAAAAGGTCAGCTTTTTTAAGCTGACCTAAAAAGTTTTTTATGCAGCTTCTTGGTTTTGTTGTTTTTTCTTCTTTACACCAAATTGTATTTCACTAGCGATAATTTTTACCCGAGAGTGGACACCACCTTTATCATCTGTCCATCGATCTTGTCTTAGTTTACCGAAAATGGTAACCCTCGATCCTTTGTTTAAAAAATTTTTACAAACCTCAGCGTTTTTACCCCATGTTTCCACAGTAAAAAAACTCACATTTTCGCCTTTTTTATCATGGTTAACAGCAATATTTAAAGTTGTAATTTTTTTATTATCCCCTATGGTTCGCATCTCTGGATCTTTAATTAAATTTCCTTCCACAATCGTATAAGCAATCATACGGTTCCTCCAATTGGTCTTCAATCATATATATATCCAGTTTGTTTTATTTTTTAGTAATTTTTTTTAGAAAAAATTCAAAAGAATTAAAAAAGTGCTTATTATACAATAATGATGATGGATAAAACTGATTTTTCAAAAAAACAGTGGAAGATTATTACCTCACCATATCCACATAAAAGAGTAATTGCAGCAGCGGGTAGCGGAAAAACGAGAACTGTCATTGGATATACTATATATTACTTACAAAATTATAATGTAAGTCATAAAATATTAATACTTTCTTTTAGTAGAAAAGCTTGTGGTGAAATCTTAAATCGACTTCCCGAAGAATACAAAAATTCTGTAGAAGTAAGAACCTTTCATGCATTTTGTTATCATTATATAAAAAAATATCATCCTCTTTACTCTAAGATGGGTTTTAAGATTTTGTTAGATTCCCATAAAGAAGAGTTTTTAAAAAAATTATTTCAAGAAGATCCAGCTTTAACGTATGGAATTCCTTATAAAGTAATTATAAAAAATTTTAATAAATTAAATCAATATTTACCACAATTATATCATATATTGAATGAAAAATTAAAACAATATAAAATAGAACATCGATATTTAGAATTTTTAGATTTGATAGAAATAGTTTTAAAAGGTCTCGAAAATCAAGAAAGTTGGATTGAACCCTTAAAAAAGCTATACACGCATATTA
>JBEQAN010000256.1:0-3100 GCA_041640315.1 Leptospiraceae bacterium | reverse complement strand
GCAACAGCGGTTTTTCTTCTACCAACAAAAATTATTCGTTCTTTTTTCTTTGGACTTTCTTGTTTTACTTCCACATTTTCCATAGTGACAATTCCTTAACTAAATGATCTTTTTATAATTGATTTGTATGGGGGTTGGTTTTTGAGCAATGTGGGGATGTTCCTCACCAACATAAATTTTTAAATGCTTTAATAATTTTCTTCCTCTTGGTCCATCTGGAAGCATTCTTTTTACTGCTTTCTCTAATATAAAGGTAGGATCTCTTTGCATCTTTTCTTTAAAAGTAAATTTTTTTAAACCACCTGGATAACCACTATAGCTGTAATAAACCTTATTGGTATATTTCTTTCCAGTCACTTTGATTTTCTCTGCATTTATTACTACGATATAATCCCCCATTTCTTGATGTGGCGAATAATCCACACGATGCTTACCTTGTAATCTATGAACAATAAAAGAAGCAAGCCTTCCTAAGATTTGATCTTTTGCATCAATTAAAATCCAGTTTTGTTTTATTTCCTCATTTCTTGTAAACGGTGTTCTTTGTATTGGTAATATATGACTACTCATAATAACTTCCCTAAGTTTAATTCATAACCAAAAATTATAACTTCATTAAATGGTCAATTTTCTTTTCTAACTCTTTTCTTTTATTTTTAAATTCTTGAATTTCCTGATTTAATTCCTTTAAAACATTAAAAATCTGTCTTATTTCTTCTTTATTCTTTTGACTTGAATTCGATGGGATTTCTTCTTCGGAATGTTTTAATTTTTCTTTGTCTTGATTGGGTTGAATGAAATCCTTTAATAAAGGATGCTGAGAAATTTCATCTAATATCATTTCTTGTTCTTTTTGTATATTTTGTAATTCAAGAATGAGGTGTTGGATTTCGTTTAATAATTCCTTCGCTTTTTTAATTTTCTCATCTAAATTTTGGAATTGCTTTTCTTGGTGGTCTTTTCTTTGTAATAATTCCTTCTGAAATTTTTCTCGCTCTTTTCTTTTATTCTCTATTTCTTTTATAAGTCTTTGTTTTTCTTTTTCTAAGAGCTTTAGTTTTTGAATTAACATTTGAAATTTGTCAATGATTTCTTGTTCTTTTTGATTTTTTTTTAAATTATTTCCCTTTTGATTTTTTTGATTCTCCATAAACTCCTTTAAGTTATCGATAAGATAGTAAAATATGTCAATAAAATTTTATATATCCCAATAAACCATTCTTAAGAAAATAAATTTTGATTTACGTTAGATTTCAAAATTATTACTAATAGAATGTTTCATCAAAATTACTAAAATTTAAATAATTTTTAAAGAAATTAAAAATTTATACAAAAAGTATGAGTCCATCCAAATTAAAAAATTTTTAAAGATACAAAAAAGGGTTTTTCATCAATTTGAAACCTCTATAGAAATGAAAACTTTAATCTATCTTCTTAGACTTTTCTAAAAAATTTATGTCGAATACGTATTTCGAATAACAATTCTAAAAAAAAGATCCTCATATCTTTTGTCAATAAATCTTATTTTTCTTTAAGACGATTTTTTTTGGTTTTTTATTGTTTAAAGAACTTATACTGAACGATAATTTTTTTGTAATAAATGTGAAATTTTAGAAAAAAAGGTTTGCATCTATACATATTTATAGTACATTTGTTTTAAGTACTAATTGTTTGATTAGTAAACATTTAGTAATGTGATTATTTGTAAAAATTATTTTTTTACATTAAAAGTAGGAGACTAACAATGAGGATTAATCGATTTTATACCAATCAAATTAAAAAGGAGTTTCTATTTAACGAAGAAAAGCCATGGGAAAGTAGAGTATGGGATTTATTAGAATGGGAATGGAAAACCTCCAAAATTGTCAATCCCGATGGAACAGTGGTTTTTTCGATGGAAAATATAGAAATTCCTAAGCAATGGTCTCAGGTTGCAACAGATATAATAGCCCAGAAATATTTTAGAAAAGCGGGTGTTCCAGTATATATAAAACCATATCCCGAGGAGGGAGTGCCTGTATGGCTACAGCGTAGAGTTCCAGATGAGGAAAGATTAAAACAACTCCCCAAAGAAAAACAATATACCCATGAATTTTCTGCTAAGCAAGTTTTTACAAGACTTGCAGGAGCTTGGACATATTGGGGTTGGAAACATCATTATTTTACCACTGAAGAAGATGCTTTAGCTTATTACGAAGAAATGTTATATATTTTAGCCAATCAAATTGGAGCGCCTAACTCTCCCCAATGGTTTAATACTGGTTTATATTGGGCATATGGAATCGAAGGGAAAGGTCAAGGTCATTACTTTGTAGAGCCTATCACGAAAGAATTAGTGCGTTCGGAATATGCATATGTCAGACCACAACCCCATGCCTGCTTCATTCAATCCGTAAAAGATGACTTAGTGAATGAAGGTGGCATCATGGATTTATGGGTTAAAGAGGCACGACTTTTCAAATACGGTTCTGGAACAGGTACAAATTTTTCTAACATCCGCGGCGAAGGTGAACCCTTATCTGGAGGAGGAAAAAGTAGTGGATTAATGAGTTTTTTAAAGATTGGAGATAGAGCTGCGGGTGCCATTAAATCTGGCGGAACAACACGAAGAGCTGCCAAAATGGTATGCTTAGATATGGATCACCCTGATATAGAAAGTTTTATTGATTGGAAAGTCAATGAAGAATATAAAGTATTGGATTTAGTGGTGGGTTCAAAACTAGTAAAAAAACATACCAATCAAATTTTTAAAGCCATTCATGAAGAACCAGATCTTCAAATTAAATATGATTATCACAAGAATCAAAAGCTTAAAAAAGCAATTATAGAAGCTAAAAAAGTATATATTCCAGATGCCTTCATAATGAGAATTATAGAATTAGCAAAGCAAGGTATAAAATCTATTGAAATAGAAGAATTAACCACTGATTGGCAATCTGAAGCATACCAAACCGTCTCTGGTCAAAATTCCAATAACTCTGTTCGGGTAACCAATGAATTTATGCAGGCAGTACTTCAGGGGAAAGAATGGCATCTTTATTGGAGAACGGAATTAGAAAAAGCAAAACAAGAAAATCGAAAACCAAAGCCATATAAAACC
>JBEQAN010000255.1:0-3100 GCA_041640315.1 Leptospiraceae bacterium | reverse complement strand
ATCAGGTAGCAGAAGAAATTTTAAAAGAATTTTTTATGGAAGAACCCTCTCCCTATATGATTGCAACATCAACAATTCCTTTAAAACCAAAAGCTGAAATACCTATATTTTATGAAACTTCTTTTAAAATTAGTGATAAATTAAGAAAATGGAAATTTAATCCAGAACAATTCCTAAAGGATGATTGTATATTGAGAAGAAAAAAAATGTATTTAATCCATTTAAAAAATAAACTGGATTCTAAGTATTATAAATTTCCAAAAAAAACTAATTATAGCGAACATATTTTAAATAACCCAAACATGAAAGAATTTTATCGAGAACTATTAAATCAAATTCAAATGGAACCAAAAAAATATGGCGAATTGATCCATCGCGAATTTTTAAGATTGAATCATAAAATGCATTTATATACACTACAAGAAAAGAAAAAACTCATAACACAGTATAATAAAAGTAAAATCGTAGAAATGAACCAAAAAATATTTTTTGATCGTACCTATCCAGTTTTTTATTATGATGTTTTGAATTTAAAAAATGAAATTCAAGAAAAGTTTTTTTATAATCAAATATAATATAAAAAAAGAGGTTTTATGCAAGTTTTGCAAAGATATTTTTTATGGATATTTTTAATGATAATGGGTTGTAAAAGCTTTAACGAAAAAGAATTAGCCACTAAATACTATCCAGAGGGGAAGTATATAAAGATTCAAAATTTTGAAATTTTTGTATTAGAAAAAAATTTAGAGGCAGTAAAATCAAAAAAAACACCTATTATTTTGATTCATGGCTTTTCTAGTAATGTTCATACATGGGAATTTTTTTTAAAGGAATTAGATAAAGATTATCCTGTTATTGCAATGGATTTGCCAGGTTTTGGATTTTCTTCTAAACCAGATACAAGTTATTCAAGAGAAGGATATGTGAACTTTATAGAAGATATAAGAAATTATTATAAATTCGAAAAAATAATTTTAATTGGAAATTCTATGGGGGGAGAAATTGCTTTACGATATACTTTGCTCTATCCAGATAACGTTCAACAACTAGTCTTAATTGACTCTGCTGGGTTGCTAGAATTTCAAGATTTGCCTTGGTTTTTAGAGGTAGCTAGAAATGTAGTCGTGGATATGTTTAGTTTTCTTTTTACTAATAAGATATCAATAAATTATATGTTAAAATCAGCTTTTTATAATCCTAATCTTGTAGATGAGAAAAAGAAAGATTTATATTATTATCCTTTAAAAACAAAAGGTGGTATTTATGCCCACAAGAGTTTATTAAGAAGTAAGTATAAAAAAATTGAAATTTCTGAATTACAAAAACTTTCTACATCGACTCTCATTTTATGGGGAGAATATGATAAATGGATTCCTCTAAAATATGCCTTTATATTTAAAACATATATACCAAATTCTATTTTAGTGATTATTCCAGAGTGTGGACATGTACCTCAGGAAGAAAAACCTGAAGAATCTATTTTTTATATCCGAAATTTTCTTAAAACAAATACATGAATATAAAAAGTTATCTTTGGCACTATATAATACTATAAAAATGAATAGTATAAAAATGATCTTTTAATTTTTTTAGTTGACATAAAAATAGAATGGTAGTATTTATAATCTAAGTGTTATACCGTTTTAAGATTTCCATGTACTTCATATCGATAATTAATGAAAAATGGAGGGGGAATGGATTTATTTAATCAATATAACATTTACTTTAACTTTTTAAGTTTCGGTACCATGCTAGCTACTTCCTTTGCTTTTTTCTTTTCTGCCTTTTTATTTAATATAAAGCAAAAATCTCCGTATACACTAGGACTTGCAAAAACTTATTTGTATCAAGGATTTTTCTATTCTGGATATTTTATATCCGCAATGATTTATCATCCTGCTGCTGCAGATCATAGACTTCTTACTGTGGGTTTTATCTATCCAGCCTTAATCTATTATTTACAGTTTATATTTTTATTTCCAGAAAATACATGGCCAAGAATTCAGAAAACGTTTTTATATGTTCAATGGATCATTGGCTTAGCCTTATTAGGAATTTTTTATTATATAACAAGAACTGCAGAATATAAGTTTAACTTTACTGGTCATTATTGGGATTATGATGCTGAGTTTATAAGTAAAATTGTAGCATATTTTATTATGCTCTATATTTTTTTATGCCCAATTGTTGGAATAATAAAAATTATAAAATATAGAAAAGAAAAGAAATATAGAAATGCATTAATATTATATATTATTACCATGATGCTTGGTACCATCGCACCGGGTTCTCTTAATACACTGAGTAGAGATGGAGCTGTGTCAAGAGGTGCATATTTAAATGTATTGGTTATTTCCGTAGTAGTAATGCTTTTTATTTTAACAATCTTATATATTAATATTACAGAAGATAGAACTACCTTCATGGCTAAGATTGTTGGTATAACTTTGGTTACGTTTGTATTTTTAATGCAAGGTTTAGCTTATTTCACATTAGGGGATAAAGAAAAAGAATTTGATACTCTTCGAATAGAACAGATCGAAAAAGCAATCATTGCTAAAATATATAGTCCAGAAATGGTTTATTTATTAAAATATGATTTAAAAAATTCAGAATATGATTATATCTACATGAGAAATGATTATTATGAAAGTACAGATAATGATAAAATTGATTTTGAAAATTACATAGCAGATTTAGAAAATACATCATTTTATCAAAAAATTAAAAATTACAATGGCGTAGATTTTAAAGATTATGTCTTAAGAGAATTAGATCGAACCTCTAATTATTTTATCGCATATAAATATAGCATATTGGAATTTTTAAAAAATTATAATAAAGATCCTGTTTTTTTAAAAGAAGACTTATTAAATTATTTTAATAAACTCAATAAATTAACATTTGTACAATATAACAGGATAAGTTTTATTAGTAATAAAACATTTCGTAATGACTTAATAAAATATCTGAAAAAAACACCAAAAGAATTCGAGCCATTTGCTAATGTCATTAGAGAATTATTAGAAAAAAATCAGAAAGATGAAGCCAAGATTTTAAAACAAAAAATATATGAATATATAGCACCTCTACGCCCACA
>JBEQAN010000254.1:0-3112 GCA_041640315.1 Leptospiraceae bacterium | reverse complement strand
GATGAGATTCGAGAGATATCGATAGAATTAGATGTTTTACCTTCAACCCATGGTTCAGCAGTATTTACAAGAGGACAAACACAATCACTGGGAGTTGTGACACTTGGTGGTGGGGATAACTTTCAATTGGTGGAAAGTCTTTATGGCGAAGAACAGAAACGATTTATGCTTCATTATAATTTCCCGCCTTTTTCTACAGGAGAAGTAAAGCGTTTAGGTCCGCCAGCAAGAAGAGAAATTGGTCATGGAAATCTTGCTGAACGAGCATTAAAAGCAGTAGTACCATCACACGAAGAATTCCCCTATGTGATTCGAGTTGTATCTGAAATTTTAGAATCTAATGGATCTTCTTCTATGGCAAGTGTATGTTCTGGTTCATTGGCATTGATGGCAGCTGGGGTCCCTATAAAAGCCCAAGTGGCTGGAATTGCTATGGGGCTTATTACTAGCAAAGAAAAAGATCGCTATGTTATTTTAACAGATATAGCGGGAATAGAAGATCACTTTGGAGACATGGATTTTAAGGTAGCTGGTACGAGAAAAGGAATCACTGCATTTCAACTAGATATAAAGACAGAAGGTTTATCTATTGAGATTTTAAAAGAAGCCTTAGAGCGTGCGAAAAAAGGATATTTTTATGTTTTAGATAAGATGGATGCTGTGATTTCTAAACCGAGAAGTGAACTTTCACCTAATGCACCAAGTATAATATCCGTTCAAATTAGTGTAGATAAAATAGGTGAATTAATTGGACCTGGTGGTAAAATTATCAAAAGTATTATCGAAAAAACAGGTGCTGAAGTGTGGGTCGAACAAGATGGTAAAGTTATGATTGCGGGTAAAAATCAGAGTTCTGCAGAAGAAGCGAAGAAGATTATTGAAAGCATGTTTTCTAAGATTGAAGTGGGACAGGTCTTTAAAGGTGTTGTAAAACGAATCACAGATTTTGGTGCTTTTATTGAAATTTTACCAGGAAAAGAAGGATTACTTCATATCTCAAAAATGTCTCCTAATAGAATTAGTACAGTAAAAGAAGTAATGGATGTAGGAGATGAGGTAAATGTTGCTGTATTAGATATTGATAGTAGTGGTAGAATTAGTTTAGTGATTAAAGATTTAAAATCACAACAAGATTCACTGCAAAGCGAATACAAAAAAGAAAGTAGAACTAAACATCATAAACCTGATAGAAAGAAACGATATTAGAATGATTCCCGTTAAAATATATGTAGAACGTGGTGCCAGACTGCCAGAGAAAGCAACTCCCTTATCTGCTTGTTATGATATTCGAGCATATTTACCTTTTAATCAAGAAATTATACTTGAACCTGGAGATTGGTATTCAGTACCGACAGGTTTATATTTTGAAATCCCAGAGGGATATTTTATATCAGTTCGACCACGTTCTGGTTTAGCAGACAAATATGGTATCACATTATTGAATTCGCCTGGTACCATAGATTCTGATTATAGAGGAGAATTAAAGGTTATATTAATCAATTTTGGGAAAAACACCTTTATTGTTAGAAATAATGATCGGATTGCTCAGATTATGTTAGAAAAAGAAATTCCTATAAAGTGGCAAGAAGTAAAAAGTAGAGCTGAATTAAATTCTACACTGAGAAATGATGGTGGTTTTGGAAGTACCGGTATAGCTTAATTTATTTAATTAATTTTATAAATTTTTTTAAATTAATTCTTGCTCCCGCCGCATGTAAATGACCTCCACCCCCAAAAAACAAAGAAGCATCTTTAGCATATAACTTGGTTCCCTCTATACTTCTAAAGCTTAATTTGACAGTATTTCCTGTTATATAAAATATACAACCTATGCCATCATATTTTCGTGCTAATTCGTGACCTAATTCAGATTGATAAAAAAAAGAATTTAATGCGGGAACCTTATATTTTTTAAAAAAAGTTCCAAATTTTAGCCAAATGGGCTCAACTTTTTCTAAGGTTAAATGGATGTTAGATTGTAGGTAAGAATAAATTTCAGAGCCATATTTATACATTTCATTCATATCTTTTTCCAAATAAGTCAATAATTCATGAGGATCATCTAAAACTTTATTAAATAAATAATAGCAGATGATGTCAGATTCTGGGTATTCTTTTTTCCAAATGTCTCTATCTTCAATATATCGTATTAACTTAGGCACATCCTGAAATAAATATTCCCAAGTTAAATACGCTCCAGAATGATGAATATCAAAAATGGAGGTATAATTTTGATATCGCTTTAAAAAATGAATATCTTTTTCAATAGTTATGTGATGATCAATATGAATGACATGGTTGTTATTTTTTAATAAAGTTTCGAAATCTTCTAAGCGAAGGCTAAAATCCAGAACAAAGATAGTATCATTTTTAGTATTCAAGACATCTATTAGTTCTTCTTTTGTGTAAGAATGTCCTAAGGGGAGTAATTTTACATCCAGAAATTTTTTTACAACAGCGGAAGCGGAACCAGTACCATCTAAACAACTTTTATGAAAAATTACCCACATAGAGGATTATGTAATATTATAATCGACAAAATCAAAAATTTCCAGTATTTTTTATTAAGAGATGAAAATAATATTCACGAATATTTCTATTAGTGGTTTTCATAAATGTATGATCAAAAAAAATTATATAAATCAATATTTAGAGTTCAAAAAGATTGAACAAATGTAAATCATCAAATATTAAAAAATCTAAGGAATTTTTTTATAACCTTAAAACTTATCATTTCAATCAAATATACTTTATAAGTCAAATAAAAAAATATATATGAAAATTGATTTAATTTTGTGAATAATCTAAAATAATTTTTATAAAGACATGTTTTTTTAGAAAACTACTCAGTCTAAAATTATTAAAACAATAAGAATTTCTAAGGGTTTTAAAAAATATTTCATTCTACTTCATAGTCTATCGTATATAACTTTAAAAAATTATTTTTAAAATATTGAAAATATAATTATAGATTACAAAAAAATCTGATTATCCACCTCTTAAAAACAAATATACCCACCTTGAAGGATGATACAACCCCACTTTTTGTGCATAATTATGTATGAGTCTTGGATAGGACGGTTGGTAGTTAGGTGGTTCATGAAGGGTTGGT
>JBEQAN010000253.1:0-3127 GCA_041640315.1 Leptospiraceae bacterium | reverse complement strand
TGAATTGACAAATATATTGCACATTTTATTAATACTTTGATTGTTTCTATTTTGCTCTTTTTTTATGTCGGAATTACACGAAGACGTTTTAAAAATTGAAAATATAATAAATCTTTTAATGCAAAAAAAAAAGGTTCGATATAACTTTAAAAGTACGCATGATTCAATATTACACTATTTACATACCATTGTTCATAGGATTTTATCTGAGATTGATTTAATTTTTTTAACTGAACCTGTATATGTAATTTTTCTTGAACTTATTACAAATTTTTTAAAAGCTATTGTTAAAAGAATTTATTTTTCAGAAAAACAATTGGATATAACAAATTATACAGACTATGTAGAAAACATCTCTTCTTTTAAATCAGAAATTCTTGAACATTGGGATAAAAAGGAATTTATAATCGAAAATTATGGTTATTATTTGTTTTTCGATTTAATACTCAGCAATGATTACTTAACTTTTTATATTAAAAATAATATCAAAGTTAATATCTTCGAAAGAGAAAGAATACAGAATCGTTTAAATAAAAATGTTCAAAATCATTCCAGTTTTTTTGATGAGATAGATTCCACTGAAGGTGGTGGGTTAGGTCTTCTTTTAATACTATCCTTGATTGAAAATTCTGGAATATCTCGGAAAAATTTTAGATATGAGTTTTTATCTGATGCTACTATAGCTATTTTAAACATACCATTAAAATTAAATAAGCCGAAGATAGAGATCTTTTTAAGAGATTTAATTTTAAAAAAAATTGAAGTTTTGCCTACCTTTCCAGAGTATATACAAGATTTAATTGATAAATGTGATAAAGGAGATACAACTACCGATTATATAGCAGAGAAAATTATTAAAGATCCTGCTTTAACTTCACAAATTTTAAAATTAGCTACTTCAGCTGGTTATATAACACGAAATAAAAATCCCGATATAAAATTTTCTATTAATTTGATTGGATTAAAACAACTTAAACACTTATTAATGATTCATGCGGCAAAAAATATTTTTAGTAAAATTATAGAGAGAAGTTATTTAGAAAAACTTTGGTATGAAAGTAATAGGATTGCTTTCTTTGCTTTAAAATTAACTCGAATAGAAGTATTGAAAGAAATGACATTTCTTATTGGTATTCTAAATCTAATAGGTAAGTTGGTGATTTATAGTTTAGATAGGAATGAGATTAAAAGGATTAAAGAATTGTCTAACAATAAAATAAATATTGGTGACCAAGTTTTAGAAGAATTAGAAATTGGTATTAGCTATCCAGAAGTAGGCTCAATACTTGCAGATTTATGGAAATTCCCCAATGACGTAATTTATGGAATTCGATATCAGTTTAAACCTCTTCATATTAGTAATGATAAAATAGATTTAGTTTATCCTATCTATTTAGCGAAATGTATGAATGAAATTTTAAGTCATCGTTTTTCTTTTGATTTTATCGAATTTAGGGTTTTAAAGTATTTTGGTTTCTATAAAAATAAAGAAAAATTTTTTAAAGTTTTGAATTCTCTTGCTGATGAGTTCCAAACAATTTATGTAGTATAGAAAATATGCCATATGCAAGTAAAAATAACACTAAAATAGGTAAAAAATGACTATAAAAAATATGAGAAGGCTTTTCGTTCTGACAAATAAAACCAAGGCATAGAGTTCCAGAAGAAGAAGAAGCTAAAATTCCCCCTAAAATAGCAGATTGAAAATCTAATATAAAACGTTTTTTTATAAAATAGAAAAGTATTATAAAAAATAGTACAGTTGAAATAAATGTACCTGATCCGCAGTGATAAAATTCTTTTAAATCAAAATTTAGTTCATTTTGAATTGCCATTTCAAAAAGAATGACTACTCCCCAAACGATAAAAGAAAAAAAAGATATATATTTCCACAAAATAAAATTCCTTCCTGGAAGCGAAGCAAAAATGGAAAATAAAAAAGAAAATAAAGAAGTTTGCAATCCAAGAATAAATATAGGATTTAATAACATTTTTAGTAATGAATTCTTAGAATTTACAAATAAATCCGATACAAAAAAATAATTTATAATTATTAAAGAGATAATGATTATACACCAGCTAATACAAGGTAATTTCCAGCTTTTCCGCTTTGTAGGTCTGAGATCCTCTGATAACTGATCAATTAATTGTAAAGTTTTATTATTATAATCCATAGTCCTTTTGCAATTTTTTTAGTTTTTTATATGCTCTGTGTGCTGCAACTTTTAGTGCACTTTCCGATAAATGTAATATTTTCGCTGCCTCTTTTATACTATATTTTTCTATTTTCAAAAGTCTTATTATATGCTTTTCTCGCTCTGTCATATGTGTAAGTAAACTATTAATGCGATTCAAATTATCATATGCTTCTTCGCTATGATAATCTATATTCGAAGAAAAATTCGTAAAAGTTTCAGTTGAAATTTCAAAATTTTTTATTCTTGAATTCTTTCTTATAAAATCAATATATCTTCTATATGCTATGGCATGTATCCATTTTAAAATGGGCATATGGGGATCATAGGTATGTTTAGCTTTATGAATAGAAATTAAGGTCTCTTGTATTAAATCTTCTATATAAGGTTTATGAAAAATTTTTTTTGAAAAATATTGATTTAAGACCTTTGTTGTCTTAAATAAAAATTCTTTATAGGCTTCTTTATCTCCATCTAAAGATTTTTGAAGTAACTGTTTTAAGGCTTCTAAGTCAACATGTTCCATAGAGATTTTAGTTTAATACTGATTATTTTATATTTGATGGAACGTCAAATTGGATTCAGGCTATACTTAGTTTTGTTTTTATTATAATAACAAGAAGAGAAATGAGGGAATTTTCTTTACTTAGATTTTTTAAAGGATGATTCCGACAAGAATTCATTCCAAATGTTTAGAATATTAATAACCCCCATTTATAAATTGAATTGTTATTGACATAATTTTAATCGATGATTATATTAGAGTTAATGCAAAATGAATATTATTTTAAAAACTATGATCAAAATTTAAGAAGAGTGACAATAAAAATATCTAAAAGGATCACCCATTATTATAATCCAGAAAGAAGGATTCTTGTTCCGTGTACTGAAAATATTGCGAACAAATATCCAGAAGAATATTTTCATTTTAA
>JBEQAN010000252.1:0-3128 GCA_041640315.1 Leptospiraceae bacterium | reverse complement strand
GAATCATTAAGTGAATTTGCTTTAAAAATATTAAACCTCGATGATAAAAAACTTTCTCTTTATTATGAATCAGTTCCAGAATTTATGGAACAGATAAAGGATTTAATCAATTTATGAATATTGCTTTAATTGCTCCACGAGGTGCTGGAAAATCAAAATTATCTCGAAAACTATCAAAAAAAACAGGTAGACTTTATCTCAGTACAGATCAACTCATTTGTTATGAAGCAGGTGGAAAAACTATAAAAGAAATAGTAGAAACAGAAGGATGGCTATCCTTTCGTAATCGCGAATATGAAATTTTAAAAAAATTAACATCTATGAATCATATCATCATAGACTGTGGGGGTGGTATACTTTTTGACATTGATCCCATTACCAATGAAGAAATCGAAAGTGAAAGAAAAATTAGTTTATTAAAAAAGCATACCTTTGTCATTTATGTTTATAGAGATATAGAGTGGCTCCTTCAAAAAGTATCCAACGATTCTCAAAGGCCTAGTTTGAATGAGCAAAAAGACTATATAGAAATATTAAATAAAAGGCTACCCTCTTATAGAAAATATGCAGATTATATTCTTGATATGAGAAATAAAGAAATTAAAGAAGGTGTAGATGAAATTATACAAATACCACAACTAAAATCATTTTTGTACTAAGAAAATCCTTTTTAAATGACTTTAAATAAAAAAATTAATTCCCAACTTCCTCAAGTTCTTATAATTGGAAATGGAATCACTGGTATTACAGTAGCTCGTTACTTAAGAAAATATATTAAGGATCTTCCCATAAAAATTATTTCCAAAGAATCAAAATACTTTATTGCTCGAACTGCTCTTATGTATGTTTACATGGGGCATATTCAATATAAAGATTTAGAACCCTATGAACGTTGGTTCTGGGAAAAAAATCAACTTGAACTTATCCATAAAGAAGTCATAGATATTGACTTTTATAACAAATATATCTTTTACAATGATAATACAAATGATAAATACGATATTTTGATATTGGCAGTTGGTTCAGAGGTAAATAAACTGAATTGGCCCGGAATTCATTTAAAACGTGTGCAGGGTCTATATAGTCTACAAGACCTCCAATCCTTAGAAGAGTATTCGAAACAAGGAATTAATCAAGCGGTGATTGTTGGTGGTGGATTAATTGGTATTGAATTAGCAGAAATGCTTCATTCTAAGAAAATTCCAGTGATTTTCTTAGTAAGAGAATCTAGCTTTTTAAATCATATCTTTCCAGAAGAAGAATCCCATCTTATCAATCAAGAAATTATAAAGCACTCTATAGATTTAAGGTTATCGACTGAACTAAAGGAAATTATTGGGAATTCAAACGATGAAGTTTATAAAATAAAAACTAATAGAGACGAAGAAATTCCTTGTGATTTTGTTGGAATTACGACGGGTGTAAGACCTAATATAGAATTCTTAAAAAAAACCCCCATAAAATTAAACAAGGGGATTATGGTAAATCGATATTTTGAAACTAATTTCCAGGATGTTTATGCGGCAGGAGATTGTGCAGAATTTACTGAAACTCATCTCTATGATCCTCCTATTGAGCAATTATGGTATACGGGAAAATTACAGGGGATGCGTCTTGCTGGAAACTTAATACAAACAATCTCCCAACAATTGAATATAAAAATCCCAAAAGGAATAGAACCAGAATTCGAAGAAAAATATCTTGTAAAAAAAGAAGCTTACTATAGAGGGATATGGTTTAATTCCGCGAAATTTTTTACAATTGAATTTCAGACATATGGTTTTGTTTCGAATCAACCTATCCATACTTTTATCTGGGAAGAACCTAAAAAAAATATTTTATTTCGCATCGTGTGGGAAGAAAATGGGAAAGGACATACGAGGATTACTGGTTTTAATCTTTTTAACTTAAGATTTAGACATGAAGTTTGTGAAGATTGGATAAGAAATGAAAAACCCATTGAATATGTTATAGAACATCTCCAAAAAGCTCATTTTAATCCAGAGTTTTATAAAAATTATACTAAAATGATTCAAACAAAATTTAAGGAAAACTATTCAAGAGGATTAAAATGAAATTAATCAATTTTTTATTAAATCTTTTTTTTCTCTTATGGTTTATTATCAATGGTATATTGTTATATTTTCGTAAAATTGACCAAGATCATCCTTATTTTTCGATCTCTATATTATTAATTATATTTTTGTCTTTTTTAAGTAATACCCTTTATTTCTTTTATCGCTATCTTAAACAACCTGCTGGAATAGACAATCATCATATTTATACCTCTAGCTTTACTGGAAGAGGTTTTATAGCATATATTCTATCTATTATATTGACACTCCTCTATATCGTGATTTATTTTGGAGATAGAATTTTTATATTGAATACAAATTTAAATGAATTTTTATTAAAATATTTTTACATCCAACTTAGTCCAATATCTTTATTTCTTTCTAATTCTATGGCTGATAATTGGTTTTTCTATAGTTTTTTATATACCTATTTTGTCTTACTCTTTGGGATTCGAATGATTTTAAAATATAGACATAATAATTATCAAATTGTTAGGACAATCTCTGTAATGTTTTTTCAACTTTTCTTTGCTTTTTTAATTCCTAAGATATTAGTATTATTTAAACAACCAGAATTTTATTTTAGTTATTTTTGGCCCTTAAAACCCGAATATTTATACCCATCAACTTGGTTTAGTTATCTTAAAATAAGTCCCATTGCATTTTATTTTTTAATTTTTAGTGCGATTACAAGTTTTTTTCTTGTACCGATTCTAACCTATCTTTATGGCAAGCGCTGGTATTGTTCGTGGGTTTGTGGTTGTGGGGGACTTGCTAATACAGCGGGTGATTTTTTTAGACAACATTCGAGTAAAAGTTTAATGTCTTGGAAACTTGAACGAATCTTAATTTATAGTGTACTAGGGCTCATTTCTATGATTACGATTTTACTGTGGATTAACTCCTTTCTTTCTGGTAAAATCTTTGGAAATTTTTCCCAAACATTAGCAGAGTGGTATGGATTTTATATCGGGGCAATTTGGAGTGGCGTTATAGGAGTAGGATTTTATCCAATATTTGGAACTCGAGTCTGGTGTCGATTTGGTTGTCCAC
>JBEQAN010000251.1:0-3138 GCA_041640315.1 Leptospiraceae bacterium | reverse complement strand
ATTGACATTGAATCTACGTTTTTCTCGAACTAAACATACCACTTCATGTCCCTCCCGAATTAAAAGCGGTAGTAAACGCTTACCAATAAATCCAGTTGCTCCCGTTAAAAGAATTTTCATATTTCTTTAATTAAATTATAATAACTTCACTTAAAAGCTTATTTTAATATTTTGCCAAAAAAAAATTTCATTTTTTGTCATATGTTTTTATAAAAGTATTGACAAAATTATTTTTATGTTTATATTATTTGTATATGGAAAGTATTGAAAAAAAAGAAGATATTCAATTATACAAAGATATGATTGAAAACTTAGATTTACAATTAAGAGAACTATATGCAGAAAAAGAGTATTTAGAAAAAACTATAGGCACATCAGATGCAGTTACAATAAGCCAAATGATCTTAAGTATGCAGCAACAACTCGAAGCATTGTATGAAGAAAAAAAAGATATGATTGTGATAGAGGGGAATACCATCATTATTCCAAGTGGTTCAAAAATATATATTAAAAAAGGCTATATTAAAAAATCATAAGTTTACGTAAATTAAATGGAGGAACAATGGAAAATTTAAATTTTTTAGAAACTTTGCAAAGACAGGCAAGATTCTGGGCGGATAGTGGGCAAAGATTTGTAGAAGATTCCCTTTTAAACAACTTAGATCAACTATCATATGAACAACTCGATAATCTTCCTTTTGGAGTAATTGAATTAGACGATAATGGGATTGTTAAATTCTTTAGTAATACAGAATCCCAAATTACAGGTGTAAAAAAAGCCGATGCTATAGGGAAAAATTTTTTTACCGAAGTTGCTCCATGTACCAATAACTTTATTTTTAAAGGAAGTTTTCAAAATGGTGTGCAGAACGATGATATGAATTATCTCTTTCCTTATACGTTTACCTATAGGATGAAACCAACTCATGTAAAGGTTCATCTCTATAGAACTAAAAACAAAAGAAACTTCGTGTTCATTATGCGAAAATAATAATATGCAAAATCTTAAATGGGTTGATGATTTGAACCAAACATTAAATTTTGTTAATCCTTGGAGAGAAATTCTCTATAATTTATTTAAATTTCAAAGCAACCCTCTTTTAATAACTCAAGAGGCAATTTACACTGGAGATGTTTTATGGAATCTTAGTAGGGTATGGACTCATACCTTGGGTGAATTTAGAATTTCAAAAGGCGATACAATTTTAGTACATTTTAACAAGAATGCTGATTTCCTATCTTTAATTGTTGCTTCTTTATTTAACGAATGGAGTTTGATTTTAGTGAATCCACGATTAAACTTAAAAGAAGTAGTAGAAGAAACCAATCCCAGGTTTATTATCACTGATGAAAAAGATGCTTTCTCAAAAATCAATTCTAAACAAATTAAAAGTTTCAAAAAAATTTTTATCTTCAATACGGATCTTCTTTTAATTCAAAGATATCAAGGTTTACAAAATAAACAAGTCAGATTTTTTCTAAGAAGCTCTGGAACAGAAAATCCCAAATGGATAGGTCTTACAGATCGGGAGATCTTCTACAACTTAGAAAAACATGATAATATATTTTTTTTTGAAACCATAGCACTATCAATTCTTCCATGGTACCATGTATATGGTCTTATACTCGACTTACTTTCTCTTTTATTAAAAAAAGCAACCATTATTATTGATAGTACAAATGGACGAGATCCAGAGTACACAAAATACTTAATAAAAAATTTTCCTATTAAACACTGTAGCTTTGTACCATTACAATTAGAGCTACAAATAGAAACTAATAATGTAGATTTTTTACTACAACTTGAATCTGGCATTATTGGTGGTGCAAAAATTCCCTATCAATATATAGAAATCTTAAAAAAAACAAAGTTAAGAGTTGGCTATGGACAAACAGAAGCTGGTCCTGGTATTAGTATAGGAGAACCAGGAGAATGGGAAGAAAACTATGTAGGAAGACCATTATGTAACATTTCTTTTAAAGAAGACCATGAACTCGTATATAATGGCGAAAATGTTTATCAATATGAAATTAAAAATCAAGAAATCATTTCCTTAGATCCTTATAGATGGGTAGAATCTGGAGATATATTATATTATATTGATAACAAACTATATTTCGAAGGTAGAAAAACTGAACATTTTAAACTAAAAAATGGAAAATGGTTTTACCCTTCAAAAGTAGAAAATCTTTTAAAAAAAGAACTAGGATTAAAACATATCTTATTTCTTCCAGATCAAAATAATGATATCATTATTGTATTACCAAAAACACAACAAATCGCAGATATTATTCTTGAATATATTTCTAATATAAAACCTTATGTTTCTCGTATTGTCTACATTAACGAAGATGAGTTTGTTAAGACTCCTAAAGGCGATTTAGATCGAAAAAAAATTAAAGAAATGATTTACAAAAAATATTTATATTTATTATAGTTTTATTCTATAGAACCTTCTATTAAATTCATGATCCAATCACATAAATCTTTTAAAGGTATTTTTGTTACTTCATTAAAAATTTCATGATACAGTCCTTCGTAAAGTTTCAATTGTTTAATTTTCGAAGATAATTTCGAAAAAAACAATTTAGTTCCTTCATAAGAGGTAATAAAATCATTAGTACCATGTCCCATCCAAACAGGAATTTTAATTTTATATGCCCTTTTCTGGACAAATTCCATAGATGGTAAAATATCAAGTCCCAAACGAATACTCAAAAAGGGATGAACTAAAGGGTCATTCTTGTAATTCGAAACAATCTCTTTATCATGAGACAGAAGATCTGGGTTAATTTCGGATTTTAGAATGAGATTGGGCTTAAGATAATAAAGAAATTTTCCAATTATTAATTTTAAACTTTGTTTTAGATTTAATGAAACAGCTAATGCGGGAGCACTTAAAATTAAAGCTTTAATTTCTTCTTGATTGGTATGTCGAACAGCAAAATAACTTACAATTAAACCACCTAAGGAATGCCCCAGTAAAATGGGTTTTGAAATTTTATATTCTTGTTTTAAATTATATAAATATTCTTCTAAATCTAAAACAAATCTTAAAATATTTTCTGCATCTCCTCTTTCACCCGATGATCCACCATGGCCTCTTGCATCATAACTAAAAAAAGAAAAATGTTGAT
>JBEQAN010000250.1:0-3158 GCA_041640315.1 Leptospiraceae bacterium | reverse complement strand
TAGAACCTTTTCTTTCTATAAATTTAAAAAAACCATTGGTTTCTACAAATCGCTTTAAATCTGGTAAAGTAAAAGTTCGAACATGCGGACCTAAGGATTGTTGAGCAGTTGGTTGTTCTCCTAATAATAATAGAATTCTGTTATGTAAACTTGCAAGATTGGGAACACCAATAATTAAAATACCATTGGGTTTTAAGATTCTTGTGAACTGTTCCATAATCCAGAAAATTTCTTTTGTATGTTCTAACACCTGATTAGAAATAATCATATCTACACTTTCATCTTTCATTGGGTATATTTCTTTTTCTAAGTCTAAAGAAAATACATGAATTCCTTTATTTCTACATTCTTTTACAAAAGGTGGATAGTTTTCAATTCCATACAAATGAAGTTTGATTTGTGGTAGTGTGATTTTTACTTTTTCTTTAATTAAAAGTAAATCATCACCATGACCACAACCATGATCAAAGATAACGAAATCGTTTTTTTGATTTTCTAAGTGTTGTTTTTCAATGTATTTTAAAGCCCAATCAGAAATAATTTCTCTACCATAGTTTAAATATTCTGTTCCTTCTTTCCATTTTATTAGTAAATTTTTAATTTTTTCTAACATTTCCTTCTATTTCTTATGCAATATATATTATTGTCAATAGTTTCTATTGTTTCGTTTCTTATAATTTAGATTTTATTAAAACTATTGTTATTTAATACTGCTCTATAATTATTAATATAAAAATTTTACAAAAAAGTACTAATTTGGAAATACAATAATCCCTTCTTCAAAAGTTTTTTGGATGAATTTAATAGCGAATTGATTTAATTCTGGATTTTCTATTGCATCTTGATAAGATAATTCTACTAACTTTTTATCTTTAACAAAATCAGCTATTTTAAAATTTGGTAGTCCATGCTGTTTAATTCCTAATAACTCGCCAGGTCCTCGTATTTTTAAATCAATCTCTGAGAGTTCAAAACCATCTTGAATATTTACAATCGCTTCAATTCGTTCTCTCGCAGTTTCTGAATCACTATTGGATACTAAAATGCAAAAAGACTCTTCTGTTCCTCTTCCAACTCTACCTCGTAATTGATGCAGTTGCGAAATACCAAATCGTTCTGCATGTTCGATGACCATTATGGTAGCATTAGGAACATCAACACCTACTTCTATTACAGTAGTGCTTACCAATATATGAATTTTTCCATTTCTAAAATCTCGCATGATGCGATCTCTTTCATCGGGTTTGATTCTTCCATGGATTAATTCTACATTAAAATCGGGGAAAATTGTATGTTTTAATTCCTCGTAGGCTTCCGTTGCTGTTTTTAGATCTAATTTTTCTGATTCTTCTATTACAGGGTAGACAATATAACACTGTTTTCCTGCCTTTAAATATTTTCGAATCGATTTATATAGCCCTTCTCTTTGATTTTCTTTCAGCCACATGGTTTTTACAGGTTGTCTTCCAGCGGGTTTTTCTTTTAAATAAACTAACTCGAGGTCGCCAAACATTGTTAAACATAAAGATCGGGGAATAGGGGTTGCTGTCATTGCTACAAGATCGGGATTATCTCCTTTTAGTCTTAAAAGTTCTCTTTGTTTTACACCAAAACGATGTTGTTCATCAATAATAATTAAACCAAGACGAAAGAATTTTACGTTATCTTCGATTAAACTATGCGTTCCTATGATTAAATTACTATCTCCTCTTGCAAGGCGATCCAAAATTTTTTCTTTATTTTTTTTCGTTTCACTTCCAGTAAGTAATTCTAAATAAACACCAGGTAAAAGTCCTGGTAATGTACTTAAGGTATTATAATGCTGTCTTGCTAAGAGTTCTGTTGGTGCCATCATGGCTACCTGTATGCCTTGTTCAATATAGTGTAATGCTACAGCAAAAGCAACTAAAGTTTTTCCCGATCCAACATCGCCCTGTAATAGATAAGCAGACATATGATCTCTCTGACATCCATTAATAATGTTTTCAATTGCTTCAAGTTGTCCCTTTGTAAGTTGAAAGGGAAGTTGATTTACTAATAATTTAAAAAGATTGCTATCTCCAAATTTTTTAGGTTTATGAATTTTTGCATAGGATTTACGTTTTTCTTTTTTCTTTTGGATTAAAGTACCGAATAAAAATAATTCCTCGTATTTTAATATTTTTCTTACTATTTTTAATGTTTCTTTATTGTCTGGATAATGAATTTGGATTAGTGCCTCTTTACGTGATAAAAATTGATATTTTTTTCTTATTGTTTCTGGTAGTAGTTCGGGAACGAACCATTCATTCTCTAATTTTTGTATGATCTGATGGATAAATTTTCGTATACCTTTACTATCAAGATTTGCTTTTTTCATTTCTTCAGTGGTAGAGTAAATGGGGATAATCCCACCACTATGAATAGCGTTTTCGAGATCTTCTTCGTCTATGGCTTCTAATTCTGGGTGGATCATCTGTGGTGTTCCTTTATACATTTCTAGTTTACCAGAAGCAATATAAGTTTGATCTTTTTTTAACGCATATCTATAGTATTTTAATCCATTAAAAAACAATAATGTTATAGGATTTTCTTGTATGGTTTTAGCATGAACTATCAAACGGGATTTTTTTCCATGTGCAAGATATGAGGATTGAATCTTTATAAGTACGGTGATCATCCCCTCCTGTAAAAAAAATTGATTATGTATACTTCTATCCACATATCGTCTGGGGAAATAATATAAAAGATCTTCAATAGTAAAAATATTCATTTTGTTTAGAATTTTCTTTTTATTTTCTCCCAAACCTTTTAAAGCTTCTACAGGAATTTCAGATATAATTTTTTGTTTTATAGAGGTATCCATATGAAAACTAAATATTTGTTTATATAAAAAAAAGAAATCTTCTTAAGTCAATTCTAAAATAACTTCACAAGCAAAATAAAAGTTTAAATCAATTAGCGGATTCGAATTGCCTTCCATTGTCCAGAGCTATGCGTACCAGAATATTTACCTTCTAATTCACCCCTTTCATTAAAAGAGCCTATAAAGGTTTGTTTAAATTCATAGGGCGAGCCTATTTCTTTACAAGATGCTCCAGAGCAAGAGCGAACAAATTTGATGGTATGACCTTGAAATTCCATATATTGGAGAAGTTCTATCTCTCCTTTCCCCCATT
>JBEQAN010000249.1:0-3165 GCA_041640315.1 Leptospiraceae bacterium | reverse complement strand
ATCAGAGGACTCAAGTTCATATGGATAAACGCCCTAAGGAATTCCAAATTCGGGACTTATTAGAAATAACAGAAAATAATAAATATGCGGCAACTGTTGCAGCATTTGAAATCATCGAAAACTTAGAGAAATTGGATTTAGATCCAAAAAAATTAGGTTGGAAAACTAATAAGGTATCTGTAATAGCTATGTTAGCTTTAGCAAGAAAAATCATCAAATATGATTTTATCTCCAATGAACAAAGAAAGAAATTAGAAGAAGAATTGCGCCAAAGTACAAATATTCACTTAAAAAGAGCAGAAGCCTTGTTCCAAAAGAAAAAACAAACCCAAGAAACTGATGAGGATTTAGCAGAAGAAGATATTGGTGAAATTATAGAAGATAAATTTTCTTTTGATGATTCAACTGAAGAAATCGAAGATGAAGATAGGGATGATGAAGACGAAGATTCAGAAGTTCTATCAGAAGAAGACAATATCGACGACGAAGAAGACGAAGAAGAATAAACTCTGCTACTACCAAATCTTTACTTAAATCATTACTGTATATTAAAACCAGATTACAATTTAAAGATTAACAAATATCATCTCCATTCTAAAAATATTACGCAGGAAATTCAAAGAATCCTTTTTAATTTTCCTAAGGGAGCTGAAAATATACTCCTGATTGGTGCTGGAAATGGAAAAATCATTGAATTTTTAACACAAGAAAAATCTAAAAATATTTATATTTATGAACCTATTTTTAACTTTGAAATTTTACAAAAAAAGCTTTTAAAACATAATGATTTCATATATATTCACACCGTTAATGATCTTAAAACTATACCTCATAACCAATTAATTTATTTTGTTCATCCTGCATATAAAAGATTATTTCCATTTCTTATCAATAAAATAGCAAGTATTTTTGATAACGACATAAACAGCAAAACATTCTATAAAAACTTTTACACCTGGATCTCTAATTATGTAAAGAATATAAAAAATCATACAATTAATTTAATTTATAAATTTCCTATCAAAAAAGAAAAAATCCTTTTTTGCGGAAGTGGTCCTTCATTAATAGAAGATTTAAAATCATTAGGAAATTTGAATCAGTATTTTGTTATTGCTTCGGATTCATCAATAATACCACTTTTAAATCATGATATAAATGTGGATCTAATAATTTCTATTGATCCCAACATTGGAACTCTGTATCATTTTTATGATTATAAAGAAAAATTAGAATCCATTCCAGTCCTTAGTTGGCTTGGTGCAAGAAATGAATTACATCGTTTTTTTAAAAATATATATTATTTTTTAACTGGTTTTCCTCTAGATTTTATAATAAAACAATACGATATGAATTTAATGTCAATTGAAACGAAAACAAATGATGTATTGGGATATGCCTTACAAATAGCGAATAATAATAAAATTGATTTTGTTGGCTGTGGATTAAAGACTTCTTTAAGACAATATTATATTGCTAATACAGGTTATGATTATTATGCTCTTATACGTTCTCATAGAACTTTTTCTAAGGAGCATTACCACTTTAAACTATATCAAAATCAATCCTATAAAAGAAGAAATTTCAATCCCTCTAATATTCCTTCAGAAAAAAGGGAACGAAAGCCATCAATTGATTCAGTATTTTTTTATAAAGAATTTACTTGGAATGAATTTCGATACATATTTTCTTTATGGAAAAAAGAAATTATAACATCATATCCCTATTTTAAAATTTTTTTTGATTTATTAGAAATTCATTAATTTTTTCTTTTTGCTTCAATTACATCTTTCACCAATCTAATACTTGTTAAAACTTCATTCAATTGATCTACATGCTCTACTTCTACTAAGAAGGTTGCTTTCATAATTCCATTTTTTTCTTTTGGAAGATCCGCAACTGCTTGCAAAATGTTGGTTTTTGTTTCTGTTATCGCGCGAACTAAATCCAAGTATAACCCTTGTCTATCTTTTGATGTGATTTCTATAGCAACTGGATAGACCTCTGTTAATCCTTCCCATCTTACAGAAATAAAACGTTCTAAATCATTTTTATCTTTTGGTAATTGATTGCAATCTACACGATGAACGGTAATTCCTCTTCCCCTTGTAATGTACCCTATGATTTTGTCGCCAGGTACTGGACTACAACAGCCAGCATATCTTACGGGAACATCTACCCCAGCACCTATAACTTCGATTGGAACATCTTTGGGATTTTTTGTTGGTTTTCTTTTGATTATAATTTCGTCTGTTTTTTTGTTTTGTGAAACAATATCTTCTTTATTTCTTTTTTCATTTTCTAATTCTTCTTTCTTTCTAAAATAATTTTTGATTTTTTGTTTTGCTCTATTTGTTTTAACATATTTAAGCCATATAGGTGATGGTTTAGGTTCTGAATGCGTTAGAATTTCTACTTTATCACCACTTTTTAAAACTGTGCTTAAAGGAACAATTCTATCATTTACGAGAGCAGATTTACACCTTAAGCCAAGATCCGTGTGAATTTTAAAAGCAAAATCTAAAACCGAAGAACCTGCTGGTAAAGTAATAATATCTGCCTTTGGAGTAAAAACATAGATTTCATCTGGTTGCAATTCTTCTTTTAAATTATTTAAAAATTCCTTGGAGTTATCGATGCTGGAATTACTATAATTACGAAGAGAATTGGTTAAATCTTTTAAGGTTTTTAGCCAGGCTAAACGATTTTTTGACGAATGATAGTCCATATCATTTTTATATAACCAATGCGCAGCAATACCATTTTCAGCTCGATCATTCATTTCAAAAGTTCGAATTTGAATTTCTAGTGGTTTTCCATCAGGTGCCATCACAGTTGTATGCAAACTTTGATATCCATTTGGCTTTGGAATTGCTATATAATCTTTAAATCTTCCAGGTATGGGTTTCCATAAGGTATGAATAATACCCAAAACAGAATAGCAATCTTTAACTTCATTTACAATGATTCTAATTCCTCTTAAATCATATATTTGTTTTATTGTTTTATTAGATTTTTGCATTTTTGTATATACCGAATAAAGATGTTTTACTCTACTATCGATGACTGCTTTTATATTCAGTTCAAGCATACGTTTCTCTAAGGTTTTTTTGATTTTTTTTAAAAACATTTCTAATTCTGTTTTTGATTGTTTAATTTCTTGTTTAA
>JBEQAN010000248.1:0-3174 GCA_041640315.1 Leptospiraceae bacterium | reverse complement strand
ATCTATTAATAAAAAGGTTTTAATATTAAAACTAAAATTGATACCATAGAAAGAAAAAAACCTAAGGGGGCATAGGCTTTTTTATTTTTTTTATACAAAATTATATATAAAATACTACCAATTGCTCCCATATTGATAATTATAATAATTTCTAAAATATCAAAAATTAGACTTATGGATCCCATCAAAATCAAATCTCCAAATCCAAGTTGCTTCCCTTTCCCCAGTAAATATAAAATTAAAAAAAATATAACTACTAATGTCATCCTCAATAAGATATACTTAAAATAAGAAACCTCATATTGAAATATATTATAGATCCATCCCCATAAATAAAGAAATATAACATTTTCAAAATCAATAAAAAATTTTTTTAAATCAGTAAGAGCACTGATAATGAAATGAAATATTATTAGAAGCAAAATGATTGAAAAAATTTCATAAAAATAATAAAAATAACATAATAATATTCCCCCTCCTAATTCCCACATGAAATAATCTTTTGGTAATAACCTATTACAGTTGTTACATCTTCCTTTTGTTAAAAAGAATCCGAGGATAGGTATTAAATATATTTTTTTTATGGGTTTTTTACAATAATAACAAAATGAGGGCTGGAGTAATAAATGATAATATTTTTGTTTTAGCGATAGTTGTTTTCTTAAATTACTATAAAAAAAATATAAAATTCTATCATAAATAGTTTTATAAAAACTTCCAAAGGATGATCCAAGGAAAAATAAGTAAATATATTTTAAAATTGTAAAAAACGGATCTAATAGTATTTGCATTTTTTTTCAAATTCAAGAAATCTTTTGGGTTCTTCAATTTCTACATGAATCAATTTTTGTGTTTCTGGATGAAGAAACTGAAGTTCTTTTGCAAGAAGTAATAGTCCATATTTTTTGATTTTTTCATCAACATGATAGTATAAATCATCACCTACAACAGGACATTTTAAATAATGGAAATGAGCTCTTATTTGATGTGTTCTCCCGGTAATTAGATTGATATGAACTTTTGTATATCTTCTATTGTGATTGCTCGTAATAGAGTTTATAATTTTATATTCCGTAATTGCTCTTCTACCCATTGGGTCTACAATCATTTTAGTTCGTTCTTTGGGATGTCTTTTTAGTGGGAGATCGATAATCCCCTGATCTTGTGGTGGTAGACCTAATACCCAGGCTATATAGGTTTTTTTGATTTCCCTCGTTAAAAAAAGTTTTGATAACTTCCATTGAGTTGATATATTTTTTGCAACAATTAAAAGTCCTTCTGTGGCTTTATCTAAGCGATGAACAAGGCCGGGTCTAAAATTTATATAATTATTCTGAAGGTTAATATTATGGTCTTGTAATTCTTTCCAGTGATAGAATATGCCATGAAGTAAAGTAATGGTATCTCTTTCTTTTGGCCCTGGATGAACACTGATTCCGGGTGGTTTATGAATGATGGCAAGATATTCATCTTCGTATAAGATTTTTATGTCTAAGGGGATGGGGGTAATATTGTATTGATTTTTGAAACTCTCTAAATGTTGAGGAATAAAAATCTTCATTCCAGCTTGCAATTTAAAAGAGGGTTTAATTTTGTTTTCTGGGATTTGGATATTGTGATTAAAAATTAAGATTTTCTTTTCTTTTATAAGAGTTTGTATAAAATTTCTACTTAACTGAGTGCTTAATTTCTTTGAAAGATAAACATCTAACCGAATTTGAGATTCATCGACAAGTATTTCCGTGTATTCAATTGAATTCATTATAATCATTTTTTTCAAACATTGTTTAATTTAAAACGTTTTTTTAAAAAAATATTGAAGTGTTGAAAAAATTCTTTCTCATTGACAGGAAAATCATTTTATTAGTTTAAGACTTATGGAATTAGTCCAAAAATTTCAGTCTGACAATCCTAAGAATCAAGAAGATGATTTAAGTTATATAGAACAGTTAACCCCTCGACAAATTGTAGAAGAATTGAATAAATACATCATAGGGCAGGAAAAGGCTAAGAAGATTGTTGCAATTGCGATTCGAAATCGATTAAGAAGACAAAAAATAAAAGATCCCGCCTTTAGGGAGGAAATTCATCCTAAAAATATCATCATGATTGGTCCTACGGGTTGTGGTAAAACTGAAATAGCAAGAAGATTAGCAAAATTAACCAAGGCTCCATTTGTAAAAGTAGAAGCTACAAAGTTTACAGAAGTTGGTTATGTAGGTCGCGATGTAGATTCTATGATTAGGGATTTAGTTACAAATGCGATCAATTTAGTAAAAAAAGAGTTTGAAAAACAAGTTGAAGAAAAAGCAAGAAAGAATGTCGAGGATAAAATTATAGAAATTTTAATATCAAGTAAAAGTAAAACACAGGATTCAAAGGCTCCCACAGAAGAAGATATCTTAAAAAATCCTATGATAATATTGAAAACCTTGATGGATATGAGTCAGACTGGAAGAAATATTCAAGCGGGAATGGAAAGTCAAAAAAAAGAAGAAAATAAAGTATACGATGAAAACTTAAGAAATGCCATTAGAGAACAACTTCGTAGAGGTGATCTTGATAAATACGAAATAGAAATTGAAGTAGCAACCCCCTCTATCCCTATGATTCAGGTAATGGGAGGACCATCTCTCGAAGATATCGATATGCAAATACAAAACATGCTTGGGGACTTTTTCCCGAAAAAAAATAAAAAAAGAAAAACTACCATTGAAGAAGCAAAGAAAATTTTATTTCAACAAGAAGTAGATAAATTAATCGATCAAGAAAAAGTAAAAGCAGAAGCAATAAGAAGAACAGAACAGTTTGGAATTGTATTTATTGACGAAATTGATAAAATTTGTGGTAGAGGTCCTCACCATGGACCAGATGTTTCAAGAGAAGGAGTTCAAAGAGACCTTTTACCAATTGTTGAAGGTTCAACCGTAAATACAAGATATGGTTCTGTAAAAACGGATCATATCTTATTCATCGCTGCGGGAGCATTTCATTCCAGTAAACCCTCGGATCTAATCCCAGAATTACAAGGTCGTTTCCCTTTAAGAGTTGAACTCGAAGAACTTACAAAAGAAGACTTTAAGAAAATTCTAACAATTCCAGAGAATTCTTTAACAAAACAAGCCATAAAGCTCTTGGAAACAGAAAATGTGCATCTTGAATTTACAGAAGATG
>JBEQAN010000247.1:879-3182 GCA_041640315.1 Leptospiraceae bacterium | reverse complement strand
TATGGGGTTGTGATATAAAAGATCCATGTAATACTTATGGATTTTCTGGGGATGATTCGGGTGAAATTTTATATTCAACGGTTTACAATTCTGTATTATTTCCTAGAAATGCAGGAGATTTTTATGGAGCGATCCCCCCCGCATTATCACAACTTTTTCCTGTAATGGAACGATTAGCTTTCTTAACAAAAGAACAAGTTACATTTGACAATATTTCAACTTATTGGGATAAAAGAAATAGATTGACACCACTTCTTGCAAGTTTATTTAAAGTATTAAAAGATCAAACCCAAAGTATCAATGATGGAAATTCATCAAATGACAAAAACGCATATGATTTAGTGATAAACTTATTAATTCCATTGATTAAAAATTATCTTTATGTAGGAAATGATCCTTATCAACGCCAATTAACTGGTCATAATACATCTATTACACTCTTTAGAACACTTGGACATAGAGCAGATAGTAATGTAAATGTTAGAAATCCCGATTTACAATCAGAATATTATTATCCCGATGCTGAATATGTTTTGAGTGGGAATCGTTATGGTTATAGATCCATTGTTTCTATTTTGACTGAAAACCAATCTCGATATTACGATGGATTACTTCCAATGTTAGCAAGTTCACACTTACTTGATGAAGTGGTACAGTTGTTACAAGAGTTAGGAAAATCACAATACGATACAAATAGACAAAAATTTATAACTTCAATTAAAGCATTTATTAATGAAATGAAGCTTACTAGTGAATCTCCTACTGATATACAATTCAACATAGAACAAACTATTAATGATTTAGCTCAGAAAATTGCTGATTATCCTGATACGCGAAGTACAAATTTAAGTTCTAGTGATTGGCAGGATATTACAGATTTAGTAGAATTAGGTTGGAAACTTCTTGCTCGAAATTCTGAATATAGTATTTCTTCTAAAATTGAATTTTTAATAAAAATAATTAATGATATAGATATACAAACAGATGAGATAACAGCGATGTTAAATCTAATCAATGCTATACAAATCAATGATGATTCAACACCATCTTATAGAATTACCAATATGTTAACAGGAAACCTCACTTCATTATTACAAAGTACTGCTCAATATACAAGAAGTTTAATAGGTATTATGGCTGGAATTTCAAAACCCAATGCCTTTGGAAACTATTTTATGACTACAATGAAAAGTTCATATTCCATCAAAGATATTATGTGGGATTTAGAACGATTATTCACCTCTAATAAAATTCAGTCAACAACACCCTCAGACGATAATATATTATACCAGATGGGTACTTTAATAAAATACTTAGCAGATATTAAAGAACAGGGGAGAAAAACTAGTGTTGCTGGTTATACTTTTCAAGATAAATGGAATAGAACAGAAATTCCAGATTCTTATTTTGATCAGTTATCGTTAATGTTTTCGTCAAATGCAAAATAAGGGGGAGAACAATGTATAGATTCAATACGAAAATAATTTTTACTACACTTTTATTTTTGACTTTTAATAAAACCATATTTTCGGGAAATTATTTTGATGTATATGGAGCCCATTCGAGAGCTAATGGGATGGCAAATGCAGTGACTTCTTTCATTAATGATGTTTCAGCGACTTTTTATAATCCAGCGGGATTAGGGCTCCCTTCTCGTTTAGAAAGTTATTATATTTTTTTAGAAAAAAATGACAATAATGATGACAGTAAAAAGACTTCTATTCTTGATGAAATAGAAAAATCCAAGGATCAACTACCTGTTGCTTTTAGTGAAAAACTAAAATATATATTTGGATCATTTTTAACCCCATTAAAGAATTATCCTAAGGGGAGATCAATTACTCCCATTCATGAACTTTCTCTTGGATTTAATTACGCTAAACCTGTTGCACATGTGCATTTCGAACTATATGATCCTGGTAGTCCAGATTTAAAAAAAATTAGAGACAATTATATTTCTCTTGGTTTATCTTTAAATTTAAATTCATTATTTGATTTTGATAGATTGATACGTTTTGGACTTTATGCTGGTCTTCCTGCCTCTGGAAATTTAGCATTAATTAATGATGTAAATCCAACTGCCCATCGTTTTTTACAAAGTGGGGTATCTAATGAAAGACCTATAATACATTCTGGTATTGGAATTGAACTTTGGAAAAATTATTTATCGCTAGGCCTTGGGGTTCAAGCGATGTTAAAAGGTAAAGGTGCTATTTTAATGAAAGATGTTGATATAACACCCGATAAAACAACCCCCAATGCACAAGCGATACTTGAGTTAAAACCGTTAATCATGCCACAAT
>JBEQAN010000247.1:0-869 GCA_041640315.1 Leptospiraceae bacterium | reverse complement strand
GGAGTCAATTATAGAAGAGAAACTTATGCCCATGTAGATCCGCTTGGAGCGCAAGCACAAACAACATTACTTGCCATACAATTTGATTTTGATATGGCATTGCTAGATCTATATTCTCCAAGAGCTTTAACGTGGGGTATAGGTTATAAATTACTGGATAATTTTAAATTTACTATAGATGTTACTAGAGAATATTGGAGTCTTTTTCGACATTCAAGAACTAAAGAGTATGTATTTTCACCTTTAAAAGATGAGTTTTTAAAACAGTATGTTAGAATTCCTATAGTTCAATTCAATGATATTAATGTTTTTAAAATGGGATTTGAATGGGATTGGGATAATCCATGGAAACTACCTATAACATTTCGTGGGGGGATAGCAAGAAAACCCACTCTAGTCCCAGCGTTTTATGACGAATATAACTGGATGGACAATGATAGAAATATCTTTACATTTGGAATTACTTATGCTTTTATACCTAATGCTAGTGGATTTTTAAAACGATTGAAAACACCAATCATCATTGATTTCGTAATTGAAAATCAACAATATGCTAATCGTTCTATAAGAAAACTTAATCCTACCGAAAAGAATCCTAATTACAGTTATGGTGGTTATGCATGGAATACCGGATTCACCCTTACATTAAAATTCTAAGACTTTAGAATCACAATAGATACTAAAAAGAAACTTCTTTTTTAGCTATTTGTGATTCTTTTTTTATTTTTAGAATTTAAAAAAAGAAAAAAAATTATTATCATTAAAAAAGAAATTGATTTTTATTATTTCTTGATTTATTTACAATGAGGAGGTGAGTTTATGTTATTCAGCAGTAAATCATTTAAAGATTATATAAATTTTCAAGATCG
>JBEQAN010000246.1:0-3182 GCA_041640315.1 Leptospiraceae bacterium | reverse complement strand
ACTAAAATAGAATTAGATCGAATTTCGAAGTTAGCAACTTTTATTTCTAAATTCGAAAATAGAAAGATAAATGCAGAAGATTTTTTAATAGAAAAGTTGATTGTTGAACAGGTGGCAGAAGAAGAATCGATTATTGTTAATGAAGAAAGGATTAAGAACGAAATAGAAAAAAGACGGTTAGGTTCAAATATAAAAACAACTGAAGAATTTAAAACATTAATCGAAAAAGAAACAGGGTTAACCTTTGAATTATGGAAAGAATTATTAAGATATCAATTATTAAAACAGCAGATCATTCAAATTCGTATTCCTATCCCTCAACCCACCGATAAAGAGATAGAAGAATTTTATAAAAAAAATAGTAAGCAGATAGGTATAGAGGTGCTTTTTAGAGAAATCATCTTTCCAAAGACATACTCCATTAGTGAAGAGAAAGCAATTTATGAGGTTGTCACATCTGTCTATAATGAAATCAAAAAAAATCCTTCAGAATTTGCCAACATAGCAAGAAATACAAAAGAAAATGTCTCTCCTTATAAAGCGGGAGGTGGGATCCGTTTATGGACTCATATTTCTGAAATTGCTATGGAAGATCCTATTATTGCTGGAGCTGTTTTTAATTTACCTGTTGGCTCTATTTCACCTATTTTTAAAAATCAGCATGGACAGTATGTAATTATAAAAGTCGAAGGCAAAAGAAATGTACCTTTTGAAAAAATAGAAGAGCTTATAAGAAATCGATTATACTTTGAAAATGCAGAAAAATCTTTTCAGGATTGGATCCAACAAAAGAAAAAAGATTTGATTATTAGAAAACTATAATACATGAATTGGGAATATCTACTTAGTGATAGAACCATCGATTTCGCTATAGTGTATTGTAATATCATCAATTATGATTTAGAATTAGTAATACGTTTTTTGAAAAAATTGGAAATATTACTTTCCCAATTAAAAGAAAAAAAATTCCGTAAAGATCTAAAAATCCATATACCAGCTCCTTTTCCTATTTATTTTATTTCTAACAATTCAAAATATTTAGAAAAATTAACTGATATAAATTATAATAATTTTAAAATATTATTTGTAGAAGCGAAATCATTAAAAGAAGCAATACTTAAAATTTCGCCAGTTTTAAATGAGTCTACTTTTCTCGAAAATTCTGAAACTGAAGTGATTATAAAAGAAGATCACGATACTTTTTTATATTTTGAATCTATATCACCACTACTTGATATTGAGCATAGTTCCCATCTAATTTTAGACCATTTTACTTACCTTGCTGAATATACATATTGCGATATAGCGATTGCTGGATTTCTACCCATTGTATGTAATGTGGAGTTGGCGAAAAGAATTTCAGTGGATGATCAAGTTGATCCATGGAATTGGTCAGAGTTTTTATTAAGAAATACCCAAGCGGTTGATTTAGAAATTTATTACATTGAGCCAGATTATCGTAAATATAGAATTCGATTAGATCTCTATTCAGAGCGATTTCAAAAAATGTGTAAAAATTTAATTCAATTCAATGAAGATATAAAATACAACGATTTAGATAGTATTTTTTCTAATCATATGGATTTATTAAGAATTGCCCCTTCTTATATAGAAGTAGAACTTACAACGATGAATGAACTTTCTTCTACTATCTATCCTACTGTCTCATTTAAACAACATCTTTCTTTAGAGTTATTTCAAAAAGTGCTTTTAGATTTAAAAGAATATCAAATGGAAGAAGCATTTATTTTGAGTTTAGGTGGCAGAGGAGAGCCATTTTTGTATAAAGATTTGCCCTCAGTAATAAGTTTAATACATGAATCTAAATTATTCAAAAAAGTCTACATAGAAACATTTTTTTATACTGTAAATCATGAAGTATTAGAACAAATCAAATCCTTAAAACAATTATTTACAATCATTATTAAACTCCCTACATTGAATGAAATTTTATATGAAAAACTTATGGGAAAAAATCTTTTACCGAAAATTAAAGAAAACTTAAAATATTTGAATGAATGGTATGATGTTTATATTGAAATTTTAAGAATACAACATGTAGAAGATGAACTAGAGGAATTTTTTAATGAGTTTAAACCTACAACCTTTAAGCCTATTGTAGGAAGATATTTTACTTATGGTGGTATACTCGAGGATTTTAGTGTAGTGGATTTAGAGCCATTGGAGAAAGATTATTGTAGAAGTTTAATGTTTCATGTCTTTATAAATGCAGAAGGAAAGATACCTATCTGTCGACAAGATATTATGGGTAGGTATCATCTTTGGGATTTAAATCAAATTTCTCTTAGAGAAGTTTTTAATGAAATGAAAAACTATTATGATTTTTTTATAAATAAAGATTATGATAAAATAATGCCACTTTGTAAGAAGTGTAAAGATTGGTTTGTTTTTTTGGGTTAAGTATGAATTTACGTGCAAGAAATGATATTGGGATTTTCATCCAAGCAAGAACTACCTCTGAAAGACTACCGAGAAAAGTTTTACTTACCTTAGAAGATTGTCATCAAGTCTCCAAAACCGTCATAGAATGGATTTACGAACGTTTAAAACTTAGTTTTTTCCCAAAAATTTACTATCTCATTCCAGAGAATGATGATGTTTTAAAACAATTTTTAGACGAAAAACAAATTCCTTATTTAACTGGTTCTTTGCATGATGTAAGAAATCGTTTTATTCGATCTGCAGAAGTTCTTAATATAAATTATATAGTAAGGGTTACAGCAGACAATCCATTTGTGGAACCTTTATTAATTCAACCAACACTTATGCATTTAATAGAAGAGAATCTCGATTTATTCTCTTTTATTAATTTACCTATTGGTGTTTCTGTGGAAGCATTTACCTATGAAGCTTTAGTCCAAGGGGAAAGAGAATTTCATTCTCCTATTTTTCAAGAACATGTAAGTTTACATATAAAAAAACATCCAGAGAAATTTCATTTTAAACATAAAGAATTTTTTCCTTTTAGAGTTTATATCACAAATAAGATAATGAACTTATCTGATTTTCAAAAAAAATTATATTTTCATTCCTTGCCAAGGTTAACATTGGATGAGTGGATAGATTACGAAGTATTTAAAAATGTTTATAAAAAACTTAAACCATATTTTAGCATTTATGATGTAATGGATTTGTTCTTTGAGGATCCAGAGATCTTTAAA
>JBEQAN010000245.1:0-3182 GCA_041640315.1 Leptospiraceae bacterium | reverse complement strand
CAATATTGAATTAAAAAATCAAATCCATGATAAATATCATAAGGATTTACGTGATGCATTATTAGTATTTTATGCTTTTAATACTGTCTTAGGGGTTTTAGAATTTTCCATAAAAACAAAAGGGGAATTATCACAAGAACGAATACATTGGATAGAACAAAAAATCCAAGAGAGAGATGTTGCAAGAAAAAATAAGGATTATAAAAAAGCAGATGAAATCCGCAACGAACTACTAAAAGATGGTATTGTATTAATTGATCTCCCTACTGGCACAAAATGGGAGCTTAAAAAATCTACATGATGAAAACGATTATTGGAAAGAAAAGTGCACTTGAGTTTATAAAATTATATTCACGTTATCCAGATAAATTTCTAATAGATCAAATAATTTTAAAAGAAGGATTTTCAAATCAATTTATAAAAGAATTTATCAACTTAGGATTAAAAGAAAAAATTGTATTTAAATCAAGTAAAGAATTAGATCAAGTTTATCCAGAGAAACATCAGGGAATTATAATTGTCTATAAAGAAAAAAACGAAGTTCAAATTGAACTCAAAAATCATAAAAAAAGACCAACAAAGACATTATCAATAAAACAAATGTTAAAACAATATCCAGGCATATATGTCTTAACAGATAGAATTCAAGATCCCCATAATCTTGGGAGTATGATTCGAACAGTAGAGGCGCTTGGAGGGATGGCTCTTTTTGTAACGGGAAAAGGTGCCAGCATAAATGAAACGGTTCAAAAAGTTGCAACATCATCGTTATTATATTTGCCAGTATTAGAAGTCTCTAATGCCTATACCATTATTGAAGAAGCGAAAAAACTGGAATATTGGATTATAGCAACAACTACTAAGAAGTCTCATAAAACCATCTTCCTTAAAGAAATTTCCCAATTACCTAAAACTGAAAAAATGATTCTTATGATGGGATCCGAATCCGATGGTTTAAAACCCATTTTATTAGAACATGCGGATTTTTTCTTAGAGATACCTTTACTTGGTCATACTGAATCTTTAAATGTAAACCAAGCACTTTCTATTATCTTATATAAGCTAGTAGAATACATTTATTTTTAATCAAGTTTTAATAATTTTTGATTGGTTTCAATTTTTTGGCCTTCTTTAACATAAACTTCTTCTATAATGGCATCTCTCGGACTTAAAATTTGATTTTCCATTTTCATAGATTCAATAATAAGTAAAATTTCTCCTTGTTTTACAACTTGGTCTTTTTTTACATATAGTTTTGTTAAAGTACCTGGTAAAGGTGCAACAATTTCTCTAATATGAACATGAGTATAATTGAAGGACTTCGTTTCTTCTTTTTTCTTTGTAAAAATATAATTTTTGCCATTGATAGTTACATAAATTTGATCTTCGCTTTCTGTTATAAAGACTTTATAGAATTGATTTTGATGTTCTACGATATAGACACTTGTATTAGGAGGAAGCTCTTTATGGAAATCTATCTTGAGTTTATGACTTTCATGATTGATAATGACTTCTACTTGGTCTTTGGAGGTAGTAAATAAATCCAGCGAATAGATTTGATTTTTATATTCTATGTTCATACATTACTCCATCTTCCTATATGTTGCCATATGTCAATGTGATGGAATTCATCATGAAATTTTATTTTATCCTTTTTTTTATGTTTTAAGTTGAGGGCAGTGACCAATAGAGCTTCTTTTAAATATGCTTGATTTTCTATTCTTTTAAATTGATTACAAAAGTTAGTGTGAATGTGATTTTCTATAAATTCTTTAGAATTCAATACTTCGATTAAATAATTTATATTAGTAATTACTCCATGGATGATATAATTTTGAAGTCCATGAATAGCCAAAATTCTTGCCTCTTCTCGATTTACTCCCCAACTTATCATTTTACTAATCAGGGGATCGAATTTCGATGATATTTCTTGAGGAAATTTGATACTACTGTCAATACGTATATTTTTTAAAGTTGGTTCTATATAGGTTAGAATTTTACCCGGGCAAGGCATGAAGTTGCTCTCTGGATCTTCTGCATAAACACGAACTTCAATAGCATGTCCATTTTTTTGAATGTCATTTTGACGAATTGGTAAAGCTTGTTTAGAGGCAATGAGAATTTGTAATTCTACAATATCTAGTCCCGTAATCATTTCAGTCGTAGGATGTTCTACTTGTATTCGTGTGTTCATTTCCAAAAAATAAAATTCTTTTTTCTTTTCATCGTAAAGAAATTCAATCGTTCCAGCATTTGTATATTGGATTTCTTCTATTAGTTTAATAGCATATTCGTATAATTGTTCTCGTTCTTCATCACTTAAAGTGGGGGATGGAGCTTCTTCTATGATTTTTTGATGTCTTCTTTGGATAC
This sequence comes from Leptospiraceae bacterium, assembly GCA_041640315.1. GTDB lineage: Bacteria > Spirochaetota > Leptospiria > Leptospirales > Leptonemataceae > SKYB61. Next base: position 809 of record JBEQAN010000245.1, on the reverse strand, counting down.
TACATTCTCTTTCGAATAAGTATAATACATTGTTATGATGATCTCGTAGTACCTGCACTTCAATATGACGGGGATTTTCGAGGTATGGTTCAATAAAAATGGTATCGTTGCCAAAATAGTTTTTAGCTTCTCTTTGGCTCGAAAGTAGTTCTTCCTCTATATTTGTTGTTTGATATAAAATCTTCATTCCTTTCCCACCACCACCAGCACTCGCTTTAATAATACAGGGTAAAGTTAGATTCCCTTGTTGTATCTTTTGTAAAATTTCCTCTATAGTACCAGTGATATTTTCCAAAACAGGTATTCCAATTTTTTTTGCTAATTCTTTTGACTGAATTTTATCTCCCATTTGTTTTATCACATAACTAGAAGGACCTATAAATATAATATTTTCCTTTTCGCATGCCTGAGCAAATTCATAATTTTCTGATAAAAAACCATAACCTGGATGGATGGCATCACATTCATGTTCTTTTGCTAATTTTATGATCTTTTCAATGTTTAAATAAGTTTGTAAAAGAGTACCATCTCCTAAATAATAGCATTCATCTAATAAAAATCTATGATAGGATCCTTCATCATCCTTAGAGTAAATCCCCGCACTTTTAATACCCAATTTCTTTAAGGTATGATGAATTCTTATGGCAATTTCTCCTCGGTTGGCAATAAGGACTTTTTTAATCATCATTGTTTACAATCCATTTAGGTTTTCTTTTTTCTAAAAAGGCAGAGATACCCTCTTGTGCTTCTTCGCTAATTCTTATTTTAGCAATCAGTTCAGAAGTCATTAACTTTAATTCCTCTAAGTT
>JBEQAN010000244.1:0-3194 GCA_041640315.1 Leptospiraceae bacterium | reverse complement strand
TATCCAGCGAAATTTGGAGATGCAACTGGAGGAGTCATTGCAATTTATACACCAGATAATGTAGAAAGATTTGGAGGATTAACTACCTTTAGTTTATGGTCAAGTAGTGTACTCCTTCAATCACCATTCCTTACGAATAAAGGCTACTACATTCTGGGTGCAAGGGCTTCTTATTTAGATCAAACCTTAAGACCATTAATCCCCGATACAGTAACCTTGATTCCCAAATACCAAGATGCCCAAATTAAATACAAATATAATATAAATCCCAATCACATTATGTATTTTTATTTTATCGGTTCTAAGGATTCATTTGTTGCAAAAGTAGAAGATAAACCATTTCAAAATCCGCTAAAAGAACCTCCACCCGATCTTATTGGAGCAAGAGCTGCTGTGAATCGAGATTTTTTAACTACTGCATTAAGATATATTTATCAACCTTCTTCTCAATTATATTTCGAAAATACTCTTCTTTATTATGTAAAACGTATTTATTTAGATGCATCGATTGGAAACATCAGTGCAAAATTTACACGAACTGAAGGATATTCAGCTCTAAAAAATGAATCTTATTATGAAATTTATAAAAATTTTCTTACCTTAGAGATGGGGTTTGAATTACGAAGTTTTATATATAAAAATCAAGGACAAACCATAAGACAAGTGGATCCCTTAAATCCCAATCCAAACCCTTATAAAACTGATCCCCCAGATTTTGAAAAAGTACCTGTCAATGATAAAAACATAAGCCCTTTTAACAATGCTTATCTACAGCTTATAATCAAAACAAAAAGATTTGAATTTTTGCCTGGGATTCGTTATGAGTACTTTAGTTTAAATAAACAAGAAGTATTAGTGCCAAGAGGAACTTTTTCAATATTATTAATTGAGAACTGGAAGTTAATTGGTGGCGGTGGAATTTATCATAGATTACCTAATGGAAACGAATATTCTCCGAGTGCTGGTAATCCATATATAAGATTCGAGAAGGCAAGCCATAGTTCCATGGGAGTGGAATATTCAAAAGATCTTTGGATTTTTCGAATCGAAGGATTTAAACAATATTTTGACGATCTTGTTGTTGGTGATCCCTATATTACAACTCCTTTTAAAATCAATGAAGATCCTATTATTCAAAAACGTATAGAACAACCAATCCTATATAATGCCCCCCTATATTTTTCCAATAAGGGAGATGGCTATTCTTATGGTGTTGAAATTTTTATCAAAAAAGATAAACCGCCAAGAAAAAATGGAATCTACGGGTGGATTTCGTATACCCATAGTGTATCTAAAAGAAGAGATCACATCCATAGATTAACGGAAGAAGAAAAAAAACAGGTTATTAGCGCGAATGAAAGACGACTATTACAATATTATGATAATTCAAAAGAATTTTCCTCAGATTTTGATCGTCGCCATATATTGAATTTTATTCTTGGATGGAAAATTAATTCAGAATATCAAATTGGAATTCGCTGGAGATATTCTACTTCCCCGCCCTATACACAAATTATAGGAGATGATGGTGGTATTACAAAAAATAATGGAAGACCAATTTTTGAACCAAAGTTTTCAGAAACCCCAAATACTGTAAGGCAAGCGCCCTATCATAGACTTGATCTGAGATTAGATAAATTTTTAAACTATGAATGGGGATATGGGAATGTCTATCTTGAACTTATTAATGCTTATATTCGAAATAATCCGGGTGGATTTTTGTTCGATAAATCTGTACCTTATTCGAATATAAACCCACAAGTAGCAACAGAATTTGGAAGTTTACAAATTACATCAAAAAAAACAAAAATAAGTATTCCTTTATTTAACATTGGCATCGAGGTAAAATTTTAAAATGAAGAAATTTACAATGATTTTTTTACTATTTTTTATCACTTGTGAAAATGTAAAAAATTACGAAAAAATAGAAGAACTTAGAAATATTTATATTTTAATCAATTTAACAGATAAAAAGAAATTAAAAGAAATCTGTGTAGAATCGGAAAATATAGCATTAAGTTGTATTGGTACAATAAATACCATTAGCTACATTATACTACTTAATACATTTTATCAAATAAATATAAATACTGCATCACCAGATCCACTTGATTATTGCGAACAGATTATTGACTCCCCAACGATGATTCAAGGTAATCTTAGTTTTGATGCACAGCGTTGTCATTTTCAGTGTAATCAAATCTACTGGCAATCTATAAATAACTGTAATGATTATACTTCCAATATCAATTCATATTCTAAGTGTTTACCCGGTATATGGATTAATAACTGCGAAAACCAAGTATTAAAGAATTGTTTAAGAAACTGTTTTCTTTATGGAGATCCTATATTTTTTATTCCTAATCCCTGAATAAAACCATATTAAAAATTTAATATCATGATTCTCAGCTAAAGATTTTTTATAGTTTATGTTTCCTGTTGTATATCTCAAAAATTTTTTCTAACATTGGATCATAACACTCTTTTGACATATGTGATCCGTCAACAAAGGTATTACAATAAAAATCTTCACTATTACTAAAATCAATAAATTGATTAACTGGAACTAAATAATGTAAAAATTGTTCCCAATCTTCATAAGCTTTTTTTATTATTATATCATTTCTCAAAAGTTCCTCCATAATGGGTGATACTTGGGGCTTTATAATAATAAAATCAATTCCATTTTCTTTCAGTCTTTGAATAGTTAATCGAAAAAATTCTTTTTGTCTTTTTGATTCTTTATAATTTTTGTATAACCAATCTTTTGTTCCCATAGAACTAACCTCAATCTCTGATAAATCCCTTACATACCATTCTATAATGGGTATTGGGGATAATCCACAACCGCGATTATTTTTTTGAAATTCATCTGTGGAATAAAACAGTTGTAGCAGGTGATCGTTGGGATTATTGAAACGTTGCCAAAAAACAGCTAAATCTGGTGGATATCTTTTTCCAGCAAAAAGTAAATATCCAAGAAAATCTGAGACTTCTTCCCTTTCAAAAATATGAAAATATTTCAATACAAAACCTAAATCAAAGGTATAAGGTAAGTTAGATTTTTTAAATCCTGGTGAATATTCATTAAATTGATAAGGATCGGATTCTAAAACGATGAGATCTGGTTTAATTTGATTTTTTATTATCTTTTCCAAAATAAATAAATAATAAGCAGGTGAGTTTACGGGAAC
>JBEQAN010000243.1:0-3202 GCA_041640315.1 Leptospiraceae bacterium | reverse complement strand
TTGGAAATAAAATTGACTACGCACCTTATGTTTCGGATTTTATACGAAATCGACTAAAACAAATCTTAGGCGAAGATTTTGTAGTTTCGAAGGGACTTAAAATCTACACTACGATTGATATGGATTTGCAAATATCTGCCATGAAGGAGTCACAAAATCATCTAAAAGAGATAAGAAAATATCACCCTTATAAATCAACATCCAGCGATAAAGAAAATCTACATAAATTTTACCTCCAAAAAGCACTCGGAAGTATCTTTTTTGGTATGCCAGTTCCAGTATCTTTAACAAAACAATTAGAAACTGCCTCAATTGGTATTGATCCCCTCACGGGAGAAGTTCGGTTTATACAAGGAGGTAGTGTATTTCAACCCAATAATCAATTTAACCGCGCTATTTATATGAGAAGACAGACAGGATCTGCTATTAAACCAATAATTTACTCCGCTGGGATTGAAGATGGTATACTTCATCCTTCCTATATTTTTATTGACAGTCCTATCTATTTTTCATTAAAAGAACAAAATCGCGAGTATTGGATTCCAGAAAATATCGATGAAAGTTATGAAGGAAGAATTTCATTAAGAGAAGCTCTTGAAAAATCAAGAAATGTTCCAGCATTAATTGCTGCACAAAAAATTGGTATGAATAGACTCGCCATTCAGTTTCAAAAGTTTTTTTTTCATACTGAAGAACAATTCCAAAAACGATTTAAACAGGAACTTGCCATTGCAATTGGCATTTTAGAAATGAGTCCTCTAGAAATGGCCATTGCTTACTCTGCTTTTGCCAATAATGGAACTATAAAAAGACCTTTTTTAATTAAATCTATCGAAGATTCTAATGGAAAGATTTTGTATCAGTATAATAATAATGATGAATTTACTCTAAGGATGCCAGAAGAAAAAAAAGTTTTATCGGGCGATGTTGCGGAGGTGATGATAAGTTTATTAAAGGATTCTGCTAAAAATGGTGGAACAAAACGCGGTGGATTTTATTCCCCTAGACTTGCAGGAAAAACAGGGACCACCAATGAATATAGAGATGCTTGGTTTATTGGAATTTTGCCACAATTGGTTGTTGCTGTCTGGATTGGTTTTGATGAACCGAAAGTCAGTATGAATAAAGGAACAGGTGCTGGATTAGCGGGTCCTTTGTATGGAAAAATTTTAAAGAATGTAAAAAATCGTTATGATAATGGGGATTATTTTTTTGAGCCGAGAGCAGAAGTTCATGAAATATGTCCCACTAGCGGAAAACTTCCCAATCCTTATTGTCCCAGAACAAAACAAGAAATATTTCCTTTAAATGGAATACCTCATGAAATATGTGATTATCATAAACCGATTGATGAAAAAATTTTAAAACCCTTAAAAAGCGATTTTCAATAAATTTTATAAAAAGAATATATGAAAATATTATAATTTTTTATGTGTTCCATCACAATAAGGTTTATTATTGGAATGTTTACAACCACACCAAGCAACTTTTCCAGACTTTTCTATTGTAACCACTATAGGACTCATACCAGTATTATGTTTTTTATGGCTACCATCGCAAAAGGGTTGTGTTTCCGAAAGTCCACAACTACACCAAGCTCTTTTTTTCCCAGCCTCTTCGTCTAATACATATGGACTTTTTTGTACGATTTTAGGTTCAAAACTCATACTTCCATAAAAACTGATAGTATAAAAATTTCAACTGTAAATTGATTTTCAAAACATTAAAAGAATTCAATATCCTTTTATAAAAAAGGTTTATGTGTTTATCTTTACATGAATTTTTTTATGTCTATGTGAAATCGATTATTTTTGTAATTTAAAATAAATTTTTTTTGATTTAAAAGCTCTAATAATAGGATATTCTAATAAAGTTTTTAGATTTTAGTAGTACTATGTTATTGTTTTAAGTTTCTTCAAACAATCAGTTTTATAGAGATGAATTCAAGATTAAATTTTTTTTAATATTAGTAATTTTATAAACATGAAAATTTTATTAAAAATTTAAAACAAAGATATATAGATCTATGTGAAAGTACAATCGATAAAATTTAAAACCAAAGAAACACATAGGGTTTGTATTCATTTAAAACCCATCCATTATGAGTATTTAAAACAACTTTCATTTACGCGATTTGAAGGTAGTATTTCTCAAACGATTTTATATTTATTGTCAAAATATTTAAAATATTTATATCAAATAAAAACAATAGATATTAAAAAGACCTTAACCATCAACTATCAACCCGCAACTAAAAATTATAGGCGATATTGGATTATTATCCATCCTACATACTGGGGAAATTTATATAATCTAAGATTTTCCTTAGGATATTCTATGAGTTATCTTTTAAGAATTATGATAGAGTGGGAAATGGAAGAGAACAATGAAATCAGAAATATCCTCATTCCTAAGCCTATGAGAAATCAGTCATTGCAAACAGTCCCCCTTAAACTTTTGCATAATTATGCACAAAAAGTCTGGATATATCATACTTCAAGATGGGTGTATTTAAGGTTAAGTGGTTATGACTAGTTTTTCTAAAAGTTATTAATTGTAAGTTTAAATCATTAGAAACGGTTAACTTAAGAATTTTTTTATCTTCATTATGTCTATAATATATTTTTATTTATTAAATTTTTTTATAATTTTATAAATATTCTTTCAGGTACTATCGTGATTTCTTTAGGAATATTTTTATTATACATCATAATTGAAACATAAATTCCTATTGACAAAAAAATTCATAGAAATATTGGTCAATATGTGAAAAGAATTAATGTTTATTTTATTTTTTGTTTTATTTTATTCTATAATCCTATTATTGGAGATAATTTTAAAAATGAACCATTATTACCATCGCAGCAAGATTTAGAGATTCTATATTTCGCTCCGGAAGGTGAAGTTCCTGCTCACTCTCTGATAAATCAACAAATCGAAATATTGATGATGTTCAATCAACCCATGGTCTCTTTAACTTCTCTTGAGGAATTAAAAAAACAAGAAAACTTTATGCCTTTTGAGATGGTTCCTCCTTTGTCTGGAGAGATTCACTGGTATGGTACAACTACAGTAAGTTATAAAGTCAAAGGGGGATTAATACCTGGTCAAAGTTATAAAGTGATTGTAAAGAAAAATATCAAATCTCTTTATAATAAAACTTTGAAAAATGAAAGAGTGTTTGAGTTTCGCCTTGAACCTA
>JBEQAN010000242.1:0-3215 GCA_041640315.1 Leptospiraceae bacterium | reverse complement strand
TCCAATACGAAGAATTAGCCAATTTGCTTGAATATCCCGAGTTAAAAATCTATTGTCATTATAATGCAGCAATTAATTTTGAAAATGTAAAAAAATTTAGTAGAGCTTTATCTAACTTGGAAACAATATCAAAATATCAAATTAATGACACAATTATTTTAGCCAATATATTTTATACCCAAATAAGACTTTTATATAACCTCGGAAAAAAACAAGATGCTCAAAAACTTGCAGAAAAGCTATTGGAATTAGAAGATCCCACCAAACCAGAGTTAAAAAATATACAACTTAAAGTCATCACATTTTTATTAAAAAATACCTAATATGTCTCAACAAGACTATTTTACCATCTCCCTACCATCTGGGAGAATGTCTGAGGAAGCTATTGATTTCTTAAATAAAATTCATTTTACCCATGTAAAACTTCCAGGCTCAAGAGAATTAATCTTTTTTGATAAGGAAAATAAAATTCGATTCTTACTTGTAAGGAATCAAGATATCCCTCTTACAGTGCTCTATGGTGGAGCTGATGCAGGGATTTGTGGAAGAGACATTCTATACGAACATCAATACGATTTAACCTATCCCGTATCCTTATCATTTGGATATTGTAGACTTTCTCTTGCAATTCAAAAGGATGTGGATCCAGAAGATTTTTTTAAAAGATCTCATATAAGAGTTGCCACAAAGTATCCCAATTTGACGAAGGAATATTTTTTTAGAAAAGGGATTAATGCTGAAATTATAAAATTACATGGTTCTATAGAGGTTGGTTGTATCATCGGTTTATCGGATTGTATTGTAGATTTAGTAAGTACAGGTACAACTTTAAGAGAAAATAATTTAAAAGAAATCGATGTAATCCTTGAATCATATGCAACGTTGATAGTGAATAAAGCTTCGTATTATATTCATAATAAAACTGTTCAAAAACTAATCCAATTAATTCATGATTATCAATCCGAACAATATACAAGTCTTAAATATTCTGATTAATTTATAATAGAAATTGATGAAATTTAATTCATATTAATTGGATTATAATATGATTGTAATATAAACATAATTTATTGGATTGATGATTCACATAAGTAAATTTTTTTTGATATGTTATATGATCAATATCAGTGAGATTGTTCCGCTCCATATACAAAGAATGAATGCATATACCCCTGGTTTACAAGTCAACGAGAATGTAATTAAATTAAATACAAATGAAAATCCCTATCCATTACCCGATTTTATCTTAAAAGAAATCATGGAATGGATTCAAGAAAATAAATTTCATTTATACCCTGATCCAAAATCATTAAAATTAAGAATTAAAATCTCTGAACTATACGGAAAAAATCAAAATTCCGTTATGATGGGAAATGGATCAGACGATATTTTATCTATTGTTTTTCGAACATTACTAAAACCAAATGATAGAATCCTCATTTTGGAACCGTCTTATAGTTTATACAAGGTTTTGGCTAAATCCCTTCAGGTAGAAGTAGTTGGCGTGCCTTTAAAAAAAGATTTTACGGCGGACTTGGAGCTTTTAAAAGAATATAACAAAACCTATGATCCAAAGTTGATTGTTATCACAAATCCCAATGCTCCAACTGGTATAGCATTAAGTAAAAAAGAAATTTTAAATTTATATAAAGAGATTCAAAAACCTATGCTCATTGATGAGGCATATGTTTTTTTTGGGGGAGAGAGTGTCATGGAAGAATCTGGAACTTCTGAATATCCTCTTTTAATGGCTTGTAGTACCTTTTCAAAGGCATTTTCCTCAGCTGGACTTCGCTTAGGTTGGATAATTGCACATGACTATTTTATCGAAAATTTTGATAAAGTACGTGATTCTTATAACGTAAATATTTTTACTCAAAAAGTAGGTGAAATGATCTTAAATCATTATGATTATTTTATAAATAATATTAATAAAATCATAAAAACAAGAGAATGGTTTATATCAAAATTAAATCAATTAAATTTTTTAACTTTGCCATCACAAACAAATTTTGTTTTTACTTCCCCACCAGATAAAAATGCGCAAGAACTATATGAATATTTATTTATTAATAAAATCCTCGTCCGATATTTTTCCGATCAACCTCATTTTTTAAGAATTACTATTGGAACCCAAGAACAGATGGAGATATTATATGAAGTTATTCAAGAAAAATATTCTTAAAATATATTTAATTTTTATTCTTTCAACTTTATATTTACATTTTTCATTTAGAGATTTGAATGTAAATGATTACAAAGATAAAATCTTAGAATTAGAAAAGGGAAAAATTTATACAAATCTTGAAAGAATCAATCACAATCTTGGAAATGTAACCATAGTAGGTATTATTCATGGGGATATACAATCTGTATGGAAAATCGTTAATAGTGATAGTAAATATGTCTATCCCGATATACTTGATAAAGCAATTTTAAAGAAAAGTGGAAATTATTATATAAAAAAATCATTACTTGATTTTCCTTGGCCATTAAGTAATCGATGGACAGTTTACGAAGAAATTATTGATGATAAAGAATTTGGAAAGGAATGGAAAGAAATTGGCGGAGACATAAGGATCAACAGAGGTGCCATCAAATTAATTCCTTATAAGAATAATTCTACGATTATGATTTTCAAATTAAGTTTTGATCCCGGACTTCCTTTTGTTCCAGAATGGGCGATAGAAATGGGTATGAAATATAAAGCCCCTTCTATAATAGAAAGAGTTCGTTATTGCTTAAAGCACTGTAAATTAGAAGATTAATTTATCCTTTCATTTTGGAAATCAATTTTGTAGTAGAATAACCATCAACAAATGGGAGAATGACAATTTTCCCCCCATAGGATTCGAGGACTGATTTTTCTGGTAGGGTTTCTATCTTATAATCTCCACCTTTAACATGAATATCTGGTTTAATTTTTTTAAGGATTTCAATTGGTGTGTCTTCATTAAAAAATGTAACATAATCAATAAAACACAAAGAAGCTAAAAGAAACATTCTATCTTCTAATTTGTTTATTGGTCTATTTGGTCCTTTTAAACGTTTAATAGAATCATCACTATTTAATGCAACGATCAGAATATCTCCAAGTTCCTTAGCCAAGGATAGATAAGTAACATGTCCTCTATGAAGAATGTCGAAACAACCATTTGTAAAGACAATCATTTTTTTTTCTGATTTAATTTGATTAATTATTCGAATTAAGTTCT
>JBEQAN010000241.1:0-3218 GCA_041640315.1 Leptospiraceae bacterium | reverse complement strand
TTTGATTATGATTTTAGAGATTTTTATAAAAAAAATATGAGTCATGAAGTTCTACAAGTATTAAATAAAATAGATAGTAAAGAAAAAGAACAGGAATATTTACCAGAATTTTTTGATGCTGGATTTATGCCTATCCCCATCTCAGTTCATAGTAGATATAATATAAAAAATTTTATAAATATCTTAAAAGAAAAATTACCGCAGATTGAAGTTGAATCCGAAGAAGAAGAAGTCATCATAGAGTCAAATGATAAAAAAGGATACAAAGAATCAACAGTTGTATCTAATTTTATTCAAGAAGATATAAGAATTTCCATTGTTGGAAAGCCAAATGTAGGAAAATCCACATTGTTTAATCTCTGGGCGGGGAAAGAAATTTCTATGGTTTCTGATGTTCCTGGTACAACGAGGGATACCATAGACACAGTCATCAGATATTTTGGAAAAACGATACGAATTCTTGATACCGCTGGTCTTAGAAAAAAAAGGGTGATAGAAGATCATATAGAATTTATATCTGCAAGAAGAACCCAACGAGCCATCATGGATTCTGATATTGTTTTACATATGATTTCTGCCCCAGATGGACTTACAGAATATGATAAGAAAATTATCTCATTAATTCAAAAATACAATCGACCTATGATTTTATATGTAAATAAATGGGATCTTATTCCCAATAAACATGACAAATCCCAAAAAGAATATTTAGAAGGTCTTTATTATTATTTTCCAAATTTAAGAAGAATTCCTATTTTTTTTGGATCAGCTTTAACAAAAAAAAGGGGGATGGAGCCTTTAAAAAAAGTTATAGAGATGAGTGAGAAATTATATTTTCGAATTTCAACAGCGAAATTCAATCGATATATTGAAGGTCTTTTAAAAAACTACCCCCATAATCAAAAATTTAAAATTTATTATTCTACTCAGGTAAATGAGAAACCACCAGTTTTTGTTTTATTTTGTAATAATAAAAAATTAATCAAAAAAAATTTCATTCAATATTTAGAAAATAAAATTCAAGAAGATTTTCAATTAGAAGGAATACCAGTCCGAATAAAACTAAAAGAAAAAGATGAAGATTGATATAAAAGATATACTTGAAAAATATGAGATCTTTGACTTAGAAGATAAACTGCGATTTGCGAATTGGTTTTATAAAAACTATAGTTTATTTGAAGCTCAAGATATTTATTCTTGGTTATGGATAGGGGAATTTGGTTATTATGAATTTCCTCAGAATGATTTAAATACTTTAATGGAAGATATTATACTTGCACAATTGAATCCATCAAAAATTAGAAGAATCTGGGAACCACTTGGTATTTCAAGAAAATTTATAAAAATTAATATCGATTTATATTTTGAAGCGGGATATCCTTTAAAACGATTGTTAGACCTTGTTGAGCGATGTAAGGATTTTATCAGTATAGATAAACTTACTTTTAAAAATAACTGGAATTTGATGAAGTTAGAACTTGATTTTACTCAAAATGTAAAGTTAAGTGATATCAATCTTTTTATGGAAAAAATCCCTTTCCATATGAGTCCTTATTATCCTTTTACAGAAAATTTTTTAAAAGAATTTGGGAATTATTATAGAATTGTGCCCATGAAAGATTTCTTTTTTTATTATCCAGAATGTGCAAATATTTATGAAGATTTATTCATTGATGCGGGTATTAGTTATATGGAAGTGGTTAAAGAAGAATCATAATCGAAAGAGGTTATCATGACATATATAAAATCCATTATGTTTGATCCCAATAGTGATGAGCTTAAAATCTTAGATCAAACTTTATTACCAGATGAAGAAAGATACATATACATTAACGATATAGAAGAAGCTTGTAGTGCGATAAAACAACTAAAAATTAGAGGAGCTCCAGCAATTGGAGTAATGTCAGGGTTTAGTGTTTATGTAGAAATGAAACGATTGATAAAAAACAATCAAATTCGAACGATGGAAGAATTTTATAAATATTTGTATCTTTCTATGGAAAAAATTGCTTCAACAAGACCAACAGCAGTAAATCTTTTTTATGCTCTTGAAAAAATTAAACAACAGTTTTCGAACCAGAACAGTGTTTTAAATATCAAAGAAGCATTACAAAAATTAAAACATATTGCAATTGATATTTATGAGGAAGATAAAAAGTTATGTGATTTCATAGGGCTTTATGGAGAACAATTGATTTTTGATGGAGCAAATATTCTTACTCATTGTAATACGGGTTCTTTAGCAACTGCTGGTAGAGGTACCGCTCTTGGAGCAATTTATACGGCAGTAGAAAAAGGAAAACGAGTTCATGTCTACAATACAGAAACAAGACCGTTACTTCAAGGTTCAAGACTTACTTCTTTTGAGTTAAGATATGCGAAAATTCCTAATACATTAATAACAGACAATATGGTAGCATCTTTATTTTTAAACAAAAAAATTGATATGGTAATGGTTGGGGCTGATCGTATTACAAAGTTTGGAGATACTGCTAATAAAATTGGAACATTTTCAATTGCTATTATAGCAAATTATTTCAATATTCCCTTTTATGTTTTAGCTCCTTATACCACTATTGATACGTCAATTCAGTATGGTCATGAAATTAAAATCGAAGAAAGAAATGAAAAAGAAGTTATGTATTTTAAAAATTGCAAAAGTGCGCCAGATGACATTTATGTATATAACCCAGCTTTTGATGTAACACCATCTAAATTGATTACTGCTATTATAACAGATAAAGGAATCTTTCGTTATCCCTATAATTTTAGTTAAGGAGGAGTAATTGGTCACTATCATTAGTGACCAATAGTTTTTTAACGGAGGAGTTGGAGAACTAATTGTGGTTTTTGATTCGCTTGTGCTAACATCGCATTAGCTGCTTGTGTTAAGATTTGATATCTTACATAGGAAATCGTTTGTTCAGCCATATCGGTATCTCTAATTCTTGATTCAGAAGCTTGTATGTTTTCGTAAGCATTCATTAAGCCTTTTGCTGCATGTTCTAATCTATTTTGATATGCACCCAAATCTGCTCTTTGTTTAGAAATTCTTCTTAAAGCTTCGTCTGATCTTCCTATAACCGCATTTGCTTTATCGGGTGTACTAATAGAAATAAATGTTAATACAGTAGGATTTCTTAATCCAAGACCTAAGGTATTCATAGTATTAATAAAAACTCTTTCTCTTTGGTGCATATTAGGTCCAATATGGAACC
>JBEQAN010000240.1:0-3222 GCA_041640315.1 Leptospiraceae bacterium | reverse complement strand
GGATCAATTGCAATTGGACATCCTTTTGGTGCTACAGGTGCAAGAATTATAGGAAATTTAGCAAATGAATTAAAACTCTCTAAGAAGAAACGAGCCTTGGTGGGAATTTGTGCTGCTGGTGGTTTAGGTGGTGCTGCTATTTTAGAAGCTGTGAATTAAAAAAAATTAAAAAAATGACAACTTTGTATAACAAAAAAGATTGATCTATTTTTCAAATGTTTTATTTTGAACCATGATTTAAAAAATATGAGATTAATTCTTTAGGCTGTTGATATCTTTAAATTTTAAATAATAATCAAAAATAATAAAAAATATACTAATAGACCATATCGCTTCCATAAAGCGATATGGGAAAAGGAGTTATAATATGTATAAAACACTTATAAAGAATTTTTTATATGATTTAAGAAAGCAGGTGGAGAGTGGTATTTTACAGGGGGAAGAATTTCATATTAAGCTTATAGAAGATTTAAAGCAATTCCCATTACCATTTATTCAAAATGGTTTTTTAAAAGAGATCTTAAATCAACAGTTAACAAAACTTCCAGAGATTTATAATGCCTTCTTAAGATTAAATTATGTTTTATCAGAAGTAATTGTAAATTTACTGTCTGAGCATTCTACTATATTTATAAAAAATTTAAGTGAATTATTGGATTATAGGATTCACTGGGATGAATTTCCAACAGATTATAAACCAATGAATATCACTAACCCCAAAATTTTAACGGCAAAAGAAGCCGTATCTTTAATTCCCGATAACAGTGTTGTTTATACAAGTGGTTTTGCAGCAAATGGTCGGTGTTCCATCTTTTTTAGAGCCATAAGGGAAGTATACTTAGAAAAAGGACATCCACGAAATCTAACTTGGATTGGTGTTTCCGCTCAGGGTGGAAGAGGCAAGGCTCCTGGTACAATTGAAGAACTCGATGTTGAAGGACTATTAAAAGAATATATCTGTGGACATTTAGAAACAGCTAAAAAGCTCTTAAAACTAGCACAAGAAAATAAATTAGAAATTCATACAATGCCACAGGGCGAGCTATCTTTCTTAATTGAAAAGCAAAAATATGGTATCTATAGTATTTTATCTGATACTGGTATAGGAACCTTTTTAGATCCAAGAGTAGGAAAAGGTTCTGCTGTAACAACATCAGATCATAATTATATAAACGTTAAAGATGGTCTTCTGGAATATTCTTTACCTAAAATTGATACTGCTTTAATCTCAGCACCTTTTGCTGATGAAGAAGGAAATATCTATTTAGATAAAGCGGCGGTTATAACAGAAATTTATGATGCAATAGATGCTGTAAAATATAATCAAGGAAAGGTCTTTGTTGCGGTAAGTGATATCATATCTAAAAATCCAAATAAAATTTCTATCAATGGTGATAAAATTGACTACATCGTTGTTAATCCTAAAAATGAGCAAGTTGGAGGTGTAAAACAAAAACATTATTGGAAAATGTTTTTGCCTAAAAGAATTCAACAAGAAGAACATGGTTCTATAGAAGATATTGATTTTGCTATCTCTCAAATAAAAATTATTAATAATATACTTGGTATAACACCGTATCGAAGAGAAATAGATAATATATTAGCGCGATTAGCTACTTATGTGTTTGTCAATAATGTTTCTAAGGGGTCTATTGTTAATATTGGGATAGGACTACCAGAAGAAGTTTCTAGAATTTTATACGAAACGGGAATTTATAAAGATCTGATTTTTACTACTGAAAGTGGAGTTTATGGTGGTCTTCCAGTGTCTGGGATCTTTTTTGGGGCAGCTGTTAATCCTGATGAGATTCATCAAAGTTCTTGGATGTTTCATAAATACGAGGAGAATTTAGATGTTACCGTACTTGGTATGTTGGAAGTGGATTCATCTGGAAATGTTAATGTTTCTTCTAAAGGTGAAAACATCACTGACTTTGTCGGACCTGGTGGTTTTCCCAATATAACAAAATGTGCGAAAACAATAATTTTCGTTGGATCTTTTATGTGGAGAAGTAAGATGATTATTACAAACACTGGGTTAAGTTTACAAAAACCAGGTAAACCAAAATTTGTAGAAAAGGTTTCTCAAATTACTTTTAATGCTAAAAAAGCTTTAGAAACCAATAAAAAAGTATTTTATGTCACGGATGTGGGTTTATTTCAATTAAATGAAAAAGGATTGGTTTTAACAGATATTTTACCCGGTTTAGATCTTTTTAAAGATATAATAGCAAATAGTAAAGCTAATATTATTATATCTGATAAATTGAATGTATTGGATCTTTCCTTTGTAACAGGAAAGGATTTTTCCTTTGGTGAATTAAAAACACAGAATCAAAAATCTAAAGATAAAAAAACTCGAAAATCAAACAATCATATTTATACTTTAGTTTCATAAAATTTTTTTAGGGGGTAGTATATGCCATTTCACAGAGATAGTGCAAAACAAATAGAAGAATTAGTAAAAAATTTTAAACATAATGAATTGGAGCATGTCGAAGATAAAGATATATATGACAAATATTTTCAAATCTACTTTAACAAAAAAGATAAAAATATAAAAACTGTATTAAATTATTTATATACTGTTGATGGAATCATTCCTTTTTTTCTAAAACCTTTATTAGGAGAAGCACCGAAATTTCAATTTGAGGATTATCAAACATTTAAATCTCAATTAGAATCCAAAATAAAAATGCATGAAGTATATGGATATTTACATAATCTTTTAGGAATTACTCAAGAAGAATTCGAAATCCATAAAAATGATTTATATATACTATATAAAAATATCCAATATTTTGAGAAAAATTTAAACATGGTATTAGATAAAGTGTTTGCTCACTTAGCAAAGAATGCATCAATTTTACCAGAATTTATTATAGCAAAAATTGCAAGTATAGCATTAACACCGTATATGTGTGCCAATATTGTCCGATTTATGCCAGAAAAACAAACTATTTCTCTAATGAAGCATTTTGACATTAATTTTTTAACAGATGTTGTGAATGAACTTGAGGTAGAGATTGCTCAAACATTGATGCCCAATATAGAACAAAAGCAAATTGAAGAAATATTTAAGATTATGCTACAGAAGGGATATTTTCAAAAAATTGCCTTAATCTTTGAAGGTTTTAATGGAAATTTAGAACCTTTTAAACAAGCCTTAAAGCAACAAGTTGTATCAAAAGATCTTACTCAGCAAATCATAGAAAAGGTTTC
>JBEQAN010000239.1:0-3244 GCA_041640315.1 Leptospiraceae bacterium | reverse complement strand
CCACTGGTATGGATTCATTATCTAATTCAACATCTATAGTGTTTGTATGACCACCCAAATAATCATTTTTTTCAAAAACATAAACATCATGTTCTTTTGATAAATGATAAGCACATGCCAAACCACTTATACCACTTCCTACTATCGCAATTTTCATACAAATTCTCCTTTCAATTTTTCTTTCATTTTTTTATAGCCATATCCACCAAATAGTACTTTACAAGTATGATGTTTTAGTATGTCTTCTTTTAATTTTTGAAGTTCGTTCCATTTTCTGGGCATAACTACACTAATGCTTACAACTCTATATTGATTATGTTTAATTTCTTTGATTAGCTCTTCTTTGGGGAGTTTTCCTACATAACGTGCGGGAACTTTTAACTTTAACAATTTTACATAATGGAGTAAAGCTCCTAATTCATGCTCATCTTTTGGGTAAATACATACAAGCCAGATAGGTTTTTGATTCGAAGCCATCTTAATGGCTTGACTAAGAATATGTCCTTTTATCCAAGAAGAAAAACTATGTTCATCAGAAATAGAAATTAGATTTTTTTCCCAAGCTCTACCAGTTAATAGGATCAATTTATGAACTTCCTTAGACCATTGAAAAAAACCAGCATTTTTATAAATTTTTTTCAAATACGTTTCGATTGGCTTATAATTATAGCTAGCAATTTTTCGTATTATTTCAATTTCTTCTTGGGAAAATTCGTTATAGTGAA
Organism: Leptospiraceae bacterium; assembly: GCA_041640315.1. Lineage (GTDB taxonomy): Bacteria > Spirochaetota > Leptospiria > Leptospirales > Leptonemataceae > SKYB61. The sequence continues at coordinate 2,519 of JBEQAN010000239.1, read as the reverse complement.
AATATTCGTTTAAGATTTCTGATCTTGGTTTTTGTATAATTTCTTTTAGTTTTCTACCTTTTTTTAATTCTTGTTTAATAAATAATAGTATCTTTAAATCTTCGTTGGAATAATAATGATAGCCATTTTTTCCCACTTCTGGAAGTAAAATATGATATCGTTCTTGCCATTTTCGTATTCTATCAGGACTAAATTCTGTTAAATTTGCTAAATCTTTTATCAGGTATTTCATTCAAAATATAAAATAATACATATTTAGAAAGATGTCAAATGTTTTATAAAAAGTTTAGACAAAAACTTGCCAAAAAATTAGAGAATTTTTTTTTGTTTTTATGAAATTATCCTTATTTTGGTTCCGGAGAGATCTGCGATTACATGATAATGTTGCATTATATTATTCTTTACAATCGAACTATTGTACTTTACCTATTTTTATATTTGACACCAATATATTAAAAGAATTACCACAAGATGATAAAAGAGTAAATCTGATTTATGATTCTCTTATAAAAATAAAAAAAATTCTTGAAACCCATCACAGTTCTTTATTAATTCTATACGGAGATCCCATAGAAATTCACACACAAATTCTTGAATCTATGCCCATATTAAATCTTTATTTTAATGAAGATTATGAGCCTTATGCAATAAAAAGAGACCAACAAATTCGCCATCTTTATAAAAACAAAAATATTCCAGTTCATACATTTTGTGATCATATTATTTATAAACCAGATCAAATTTTAAAAGAAGACCAAACCCCCTATCATGTATATTCTCAGTATAAAAAACAATGGTTAAAACGTTTTTATGAATCTTACGAAGAAAAAACCTATAACATAGAGAAACTTTATCAATACTTTATTTCACAAGAAACCATAAAAGAAAATCAAAATATTTTTAAAGAGTTTATAAAAAAAATCAATCCTATCTATGAAGATATAAATTCTCTTGAGTATGGATTATTCCCCAATCCAATTTTAGAAAAAATGAATTTTAAAAAAACCCCTTATCTTTTAAAACCATTGAATTTAAACCCAGAATCCTTAAAAAATTATCATTTAAATCGCGATATACCGGATAATGAAAAGGGAACAACTAATGCAAGTGTGTATTTACGATTTGGTTTAGAAAGTATTCGATACCTTGTCTCTATTGCAAAACAATGGAATCAAAAACTTCTCGAAGAAATCATTTGGCGCGAATTTTATATTATGATTTTATATCACTACCCTAAGAGTGTAAATGAAGAATGGAATCCAAAATATAGCTTTTTAAAAAACTTTTGGAGAAACCCATCCATTGATCCGAAAGCAAATGATGATTTTGAAAAATGGAAAGAAGGTAAAACTGGATATTATCTTATAGATGCTGGAATGAGAGAATTAAAAGAAACAGGTTATATACACAATAGAGTTCGCTTGAATTGTGCTTCTTTTCTTGTGAAGGATCTTCATATTGACTGGAGATATGGTGAACGATATTTTGCTATAAAATTAATGGATTTTGAATTAGCATCCAATGTTGGAAATTGGCAGTGGGTTGCTGGAACTGGTGTAGATGCTGCTCCATATTTTCGAATTTTTAATCCCATTTTACAACAAAAAAAATTTGATCCCAACTTAGAATATTCAAAAAAATGGATCAAAGAACTCGAAAGCATGGATTATCCACAACCTATGATACAACACGAGGAGTCAAAAAATAAAATTTTAGATTATATTAAAACCTATTTATGAAGATTTCCACTATCTTAGAAAATAAAAATCAATCTTTTGATATTATTAAACTTATACTCCTTAATTCACTGAAACAAGAAATTGTTCTTGATAAGAATTTAGAAGACACATTAAATTTTAATTTTCAACAATTATTAGAATTATCAAAGCGAAGAAAAATTTATGGAATCAATACTGGCTTAGGCCCTTTTGTAGATTATAAAAATCTACTTGATGCTGAAGAATTAATTGAACATTTAAGAATTTCAACGAATGAATACTCCGAAGATGAAATTATTCAACTTACAATGCTTTTTCGAATCATTGTATTATCGCAGGGATACTCTGGGATAAGAGGAGAGTCTTTAAAATATTATCTCAATTTTTATAATCATCATTTATTTCCTTTAGTTCCTATTTCGGGATCTCTTGGAGCCAGTGGAGATTTAATTCCTTTGTCTTTTCTTACCGCATCCATCTTAGGTAAACCTTATAGCTTTATAAGGTATCATGGCAAAATTTATTCCTCCCGAAAGATTATAAAAAAATTATCTTTAAAAAAACCAATATTTCATAAAAGAGAAATCTTAGCTTTTATTAATGGACTAAGTCATTCTAAGGCCTATGTTTTCTACAGTATTTTACAGTTCGAATTATTATTTCACATTATCCATGAGTTTTATATTCTTTCTTATATATTACTTAATGCGAATTTAGAACATATAGATGATAATGTTTTAAAATTAATGAATTTAAAGCATATTTCCACTTTGATAAGAAATAAAAATGAATTACTAAATT
>JBEQAN010000238.1:0-3245 GCA_041640315.1 Leptospiraceae bacterium | reverse complement strand
ACTAATACAATATTTCTTAATTCTAAGATTTTATTCTGTATTACTGTTCGATTATAAAAATCCATAATCTCATCATACAATAGATTGATCCTTCTTAAGGCACGTTCTAAACGAAGATTCGATCGAACGATTCCCACATAATTCCACATTATATTTTTTATTTCTTGAAAATTATGTTGTACGAGAATCCACTCCTCTGGATTATTTAAACCCTCCTTATACCAAGGTTTAATGGATTTATTTTCTTTTTTTAAAGGATTTTGTTTTAAATATTCATAAATTCTATAGCCAAAAACTAACCCCTCTAATAAACTATTAGAAGCAAGACGATTTCCACCATGTACACCCGTATGTGCAACTTCACCTACAGCAAATAATCCTCTAAGTCTAGTTCTTCCCCATATATCTACCTCTACACCACCACACATGTAATGAGCAGCAGGAACAACGGGAATCCACTGTTTTGTAATATCAATACCATAAGAAAAGCACGTTTGATAGATATTAGGAAATTTTTCTTTGATCTCTTCTGGATTTTTATGAGTAACATCTAAATAAACATGCGGAGAACCTGTTTTTTTCATTTCAGCATCGATTGCCCGTGCCACGATATCTCTTGGAGCTAATTCTTTTCGATCATCATAAAGATGCATAAATGGTTTTCCATCGAAATTTAATAGTCTTGCGCCAAATCCGCGTAATGCTTCTGAAATTAAGAAATTACTTCGGTTGGGAGAATACAAAACCGTTGGATGGAATTGATAAAATTCCATATTGGTAATGATTGCTCCCGCCTTGTAGGCTAAAGCAATTCCATCACCAGTAGCCACTTCTGGATTTGTATTATGGAGGTATACCTGTCCAGCTCCTCCTGTTGCTAAGATCGTTGCATTTGCTAAAATTTTAAAGATTTCCCATGTTTTTCTTGAATACACATAAGCCCCATAACAAACAGGTTCTTTTAAAACTGGATCTCCTTTTTCATCCAAATGAAATTGAGTGATCAATTCTACAGCTACATGATGCTCTAGTATAAGAATATTTTTTTGTTTTAAGGCTTCTACCAATACTCTTTCTACTTCTTTCCCTGTTAAATCTCTACTGTGAACAATTCTATGAAAACTATGTCCACCTTCTTTATGTAAATCTAATTTGCCTTCTGGGGTAACTTCAAATTTTGCTCCAATCTCAATGAGTTTATTGATATGTTTTGGTCCTTCTGTTACAAGGATCCTTACTGCTTCTTCATTACAAAGTCCCGCTCCAGCTTTAAGTGTATCTTTTATATGATTTTCAAATGAATCATGCTGATCCAGTACACTTGCTATTCCCCCTTGTGCATAAGATGTATTTGAATCTATTAGATCTGATTTAGTGATTAAAACGACCTCACCTAATTCTGTTAAGTGTAAGGCGGTATATAGCCCTGCAATACCACTACCAATCACAAGAAAATCACAGTGAATCTCGTCTTGCATCATTATGGTTTAGGATAAACCTTCATAGCCTTTAAATAAGGAAGGGCACGTATTAACATAGCATCTGGTTTTATGGCATCATTTTGATGTTGTTTTAGATAATCTTCTGCTTTAACTAAATTTGGAGCGGCTAAATTTTGCAATTTTTTTATCCATTCTTTTCGTTGAGGCTCTTCTGGACGTTTTGTTAACTCTGGTAAATGTCTCCACATATCTTCTTCACGAAATCTTGGAGGGAATGATCCATCTATTTCATCTGAAATGGTAATATCTGGCTCAACACCATAGACCTGAATTGTATATCCCTTAGGTGCATAATATCGAGCTGTTGTAATTTTAATAATTACATCTCCAATTCGTCTTAATCCTTGTACAGTTGCTTTCCCAAAAGAACGTTCTCCTACCACTAAAGCCATATTATGATCCATTAAAGCAGAAGAAAAAATTTCGCTTGCAGATGCTGAACTTGCATTGATTAAAACCATAATAGGAATTTGTTTATTATTTAATACTAGTGGAGTCATAGGATTAATCTTTTTTTCTACGTAATTATCTTTTCCTCTAATTTCTACAACTACTGCTTTCTCTGGTAAAAACAAACCTGCTACTCTTATCGCTTCATCTAAATCTCCCCCCGGATTATTTCTTAAATCTATGATTAAACCCTCAAGTTTACCTTCAGATTTTTGAATTAAAGAATAATACTCTTTTCGAATCATTTCGGATTGCTGAACTTTATCATATAAAAAAGAAGTGATTTTAATAATACCTACCTTCATAGGTAAAAAATCTTTTATGGGACTTTCTGGTAGGTAAATAGAAGAAACAGCTTTTTGTTCAATGATTCCACGTTTTATTTTGATTTTAAGAGTTCGCATTTCTGTAGGTCTTTCAATCTCTAATTCAACATATGTATCCTTAGGCCCACGAATCTTTTTAACAACTTCGCTTAAGGGTAGATTTTCCACTGATTCACCATTTACTTTTCTTATAATATCACCTGCCCTAATACCAGCATTTACTGCTGGTGAACCAGGTAATGGAGTTTCTACAATTACATCGGATGTTCCACCACCTCGTAGCAAAGCACCTATCCCTTCAAAAGTAGAGTCTTCTGATTCCTTTCGCATTTTATCCCAACTTTCTAAATCTATTAAACCACTGTGAGGATCAAAAGAAGATAAAAATCCATTAGCAGCGAAGAAATAAACATAATTCATTCCAAAATTTTTATAATTATTTTCGTCTTCTTTTTCTTTCGTTTTTTGTTCTAAGGATTTGGGGGGGATCGAATATTGTGATAAATTGTTCTCTATGAATTGGACAACTTTTAAAAAATCTTTCCTAGAAAATGTAGTTTTATCCCAAAATTCATCTAAAATGAGTTGTTCTTTTTTGATTTCTTCTTGAATTTGTCGTGATAATTCTAAACGCTCTCTAAAAGAAAGATTATTGAATTTTTGCTCTTGTTTCTTCGCTTTTACATTTTTTTCAACCTGTTGATAATCTGGCTCTAAAATGATAAAACTATCTTCTGGATCTAATTTGATTACTTTTCCTGTAATAATCCTCTCTTCTTTTACATATTGTCTTATGTTTTTATAAAACTCTTCTGGATAAATCAATAAACTATAAGGTAAAGATTTTAAAGCAAACTCAGAGGCATTGATATAAGCTTTTTTTACATCAATAATTTTTGGATCATAATAATTTTTAATAGCATAATTGATAACTTCGTCAAATTTTTCTCGATCAAAATTTGCTGGT
>JBEQAN010000237.1:0-3245 GCA_041640315.1 Leptospiraceae bacterium | reverse complement strand
AGTATTCTTCTACCCAGTTTCCAGCAATGATACATGCACCAGGTATAAGCCAAAAGATATATTGAGGTAAGCGAAATTTAGAAAAACTCAATAAAAATAAGACTAAAAATACCCATAAGTAAATTACTATATCTTTTTTATATATATTTTTAATAAAAAAGATCAACCTTTCTTTCCAAGTCACATCATAATTTTTTATATAAACCTTCAATTTAAGATATAAAACAATTACAAAGGGAATTGCTATCGGTAAAATCGAAAATATAAAAGTATAATAGAAATAAAAAGGATTCCAACCCGTATCATAAATTTTACTAAAAAATCGTCCAAAAGATTGTAAAAATAGAAAAAAATAAGGTCCAAATATACCAAAATCTAAATATAATAAATAGCTCCAAAATATAACAGGAATGGATACTATCACAAGACCGGTGATAATTTTTATGTTTCTTAAAAGTTCCCAATTTCTTGTAAGTACAATATTACCCCCTATAGCTAAAAACGGTAAAACTAAGGAAATAGGACCTTTTGTAATAAAGCCAATTCCAATAAAAACATACATCAAATAGAAATATAAGGGATTCTTATAAACACCATAATAATAAAACAAAAAAACTAAGATAATAAATGTAGTTAAATAAATATCGATGATGGGACTTGTTAACATGGTAAATAATGCTGGCGAAATAGAATAAAGAAACATTGAAAGCCAGGCTTTTCGCTCATTATTATATAAAGTTATACTAATTTTATAAATACCTATTAACGATATAATAGCCATTAACAAAGCGGGAAGTCTATAAGCTATGTTATTTACCCCAAAAAGATTAAAGAATATGGAGAGAATCCAAAACGTCATAATGGGCTTATCTAAGTATTTTCTTCCATTATCTCGAATTTGAAAGTAAGACTGTTGTTCTACCATTTCCCGTGTAATTTCTGCATATTGGGTAGAATCAATATCCATAATATCTTGGGGAAGATAAAAAGAATAAACCAATAATGCCAAAATTACCATAATGAAATAAAATCTTTTTTCTTTTTTATTCATAAAATACTCTATCCTATTGATTTAAGAAAATAGGTAAAACACAATCCACAATTTTAGAACAAATCGTTGTATCTTTCAAAAACTTAGAATCATCCAAATGGATTTGATTTTCTCTAAAACATTCAAAAATTTCTTGATTATAAATCATACATGCATCCATACAATTTGTATAGAAAAATTGTTCCCATTTCCTATCATTCATGTTTTGAAGTTCTTTGAGTGTATTGATTTGAAGTTTTACACATTGATTGTTAATGTTACATAAACCATCACATTGATTATAAATTGGATCTTTACATAAAGTTAAAAATAATATCGAAAAAATATAGAGTAAATTTTTGATTTTCATAATTTTATGACTTAAAAAATGGATTAGAGATTTCTAACAACTCAATTATTTTATGGATGTGATCACTTTGTTTCATATTTTTGTTTTTAAAATTAAAGTTATACCGATAAAAGAAATAATGAGATCTCTTTTAGTGTTTATTATTTTCATGTCTTTTTTATTTAATTGTAATACATTTCAGAAAAATACTATACCTAAAAGCCAAACAAAAATTGATGAATCTACTAGTAGGGAAGAAATAGAAAAAATTATTGAAAACGTTTATAGTAAGAAAGATTCTGTGCAAGAAAACCAAAAAGACGAATTTGTAGAATTTTTTATTAGAAATATCGAAGAATCAGATGCTGCGAAAACTTCCTTAATGAAACTATACGAGGATCCAAATTACAACCAACAAAAAGAATTTATATGGAATAATTTAATTGAACACATGGAAAATCCAGAAGTATTTGATTTTGTTCAAAGAGAAGTACTTAAAGATCCAGAACGTTATGATCTAAATATTAAACAAAAACTTTTACAAAACAATGACGAAAAGAGTGCAAAACTTTTATTAGATTTAATTTATTTAGGTAAAGAACAATTGGATCCAGATATCATCTATCTTTTTAAAAATAACTCTTACGAAGACTCACTACCCATTTTAGTTCAATCCATAGAAAATGAAAAATTTGTAGATGAAAGTATTGTGGCTATATCATCATTACAATCAGAAGATGCCCAAACCTATCTAATCAATCTTGCAACAGATTATCAAAATCCACATAGAAATACTGCCCTCAGTAATCTTGTCAATATTGAAAATAAAGAGTTAGCCTATACAATCTATAGAGATGTCCTAAATCATCCAGATTTACAAAATGATATGATTATAACCACTACTATCAACTCCTTAAAAAAAATGGTGCCCTATTTAAATGAAAATCAAAAAAAAGAATTACAAGCATTATTAGATAATTTACCAAGTAGATTTAAAAAAATCTCAAAAGACTTAGTTCAATTACTTCTAACAAAAGAAGAATCAAAAACAGTAGAAAAGCCTCAAAATCAAAAAGAAGAGCCAAAGCCAAATTTAACTTATAAAGAAGAAGTTGTTGAATCAAATCATAAATCAAAGAACAATGTTGTATCTACAGATAAAAAAGCCATAAAAAAAGATACTTATAAAAATCAAAACAATAAAACAAAGAAATCCTCAAAAGAAATAACTCAAAGAAAATCAAATCAATATTATTCCATCAAATATGCCAATAAAGTGTCATCAAATTTAAAAAAACTTTTTTCAGATAATGCAAGTGAAATTCAAAAAAAAATTCATAATGCCTTATTAACATATTCTCGTTCTAATTCAGATAGAGCAAAATTTATACAAAGTGCATATAAAAGATATTATAATTTACAAAATGAAGAAGAAGTAAAAGATCTCTTAAAACAAGGTCTATATACCAATGAATCTTTATTTGCAATACTTAAATATATCAAAGAACAATATAATAGAAAAGATCTTCAAATCTTTGTATTTCAAGAATTATTTTTAGTAAAAAGAATTGAATCCTCATTAATCTTAGATAATATCAATTTATTTCGATGATGAGAAAATATATTATATTGATCCTATCTATTTTATTTTCTTTTTGTGAGAGAAAAATTACGGGAGAGTTTGCTTGGAGAAATATAGACCAAAGAAATATTAGCTATATAGAAACCATGACCATTTCCCCAGAAGAATATTATATCGGAAGAGAAAATCTCTTTTTTGGAGAACACGAAACCATATGGTGGATCTATAAAATCTATAACGATTATTTTTTTCTAAAACCCAAATATATAGTTGTGTTATATTCA
>JBEQAN010000236.1:0-3273 GCA_041640315.1 Leptospiraceae bacterium | reverse complement strand
TTAGGATTTATCCTAAACGAACTAAATCCATATAAATCTTTTTTTACTCCTCCAATATTCACATAATAATAAAAATATTTTGATTTTAAATTATGATAATACATATAGTTTTTATGAATAAAATCAAACAAAATTAGGTAGTATTTATTATAAAGATACACACCTTTACTCTCATCTTCTAAATAAAAAAAACCGAAGGAATGATTTAGATTATATGGAAAGAATGAAAGATATATACCTTTGAATTTTCTTCTGATGGGGAAATTCCTATCTTCCAGAGGATCTTCTGCTAAGAATACAAATTGATTCCAAATGGGGTCTAAAAAATAATTTCCTGCATTTAGAGAAATCATGTAATTCTTAAAAAACCAATCATGATAAATTGTAATAGAATTATTTTTTAAATTAGAATAATTAATATAAAAATTAATATTAATATTTTTTAAATTTTTTTTGTAATAGTAATGATACATTAATTGTTTTTTATTACTTTCTATATGATCTTTATAAGAAAAGAAAAAAGATTGTTCTGAATAAATGTTCGAAAAACAAAAAAATATTAGTAAGGCGATAATGTTCTTCATTCTAAATATATATATTCCAAAAAATTTGTTTTGTTTTAAAAAATAAAATAGTGGACAGAATTATAATTTAATTATCTTTTACAAATTAATGATAGATTCTAATTTTAAGTTAAAAATAAATTATGGGTGAAAATGAGAAAAATAAAAAGATTAAAGAACTATATGAGCTTTACGCAAATGATTTATTAATTTATCTATATCGGTGTACTAAAGATTATCAATCAGCATGTGATCTTTTACAAGATACATTCTTAAATTTTATAAAAGTCTTTTTTCATAAAGAATCTATAGATATCAAAGAAAGTAAATTAAAAATTTATTTATTTCAGACTGCAAAAAATCTATATATCAACTATTACAGAAGATCTAAAAGAAAACTTTTTGTAAATTATAATGATTCCATTCAAACAACTAATGAATTCTATAATCAAAATTTAATAAAAAATCCAGAAGAAGTAAAACTACAAGAAATAGAACAACAAAATACAGAATATATAATCAATGAACTTTTGGATACATTAAAGGAGGAAGAAAAATCATTAATTATATTGAGATATACTTTAAATCTCAAATTAGAAGAAATATCGGAAATTATGAATAAGAGTAAATCAACAATTTCAAGACAAATTGAAAAAATTAAAAAAAAATTGTATAATGTAGCAAAAAAAAGAAAATTTATTTAAGATTAAATGCAAAAAATATAAACATTTTTTGTCTTAATTAAGATAAGGTTATGCTAAAAAAAGAATTTGATGAAGAAGATATAATAAAGCTGGAATCCTTATTAAGGATAAAACCCACACTTAAAGTTCCAGCATTTCCCGAAGAACTATTTTATTCAACCATAGAAAAATACGAGACATATAAAAAAGACAAAATCATATTATACTCTTATTTAAAAGTAGCAGCAACGGTATTTATAATATTTACAACATCATTTTTATATATCAAATATGATTTATTAAAAAAAGTAGAAAATTTTAGAGTTCAACATTTATCAGAAATTCAAAAACCAACAGATCAATCTGAAGTTATTGGTATTATTGTTTTTGTGAAAGGAAGGGTAGAAATAAAGGATGAAAAAAACAATACTACTTCACTTGCTTATATAGGAAATACCATTAATGAGAATTCCGTTATTACTACCAACAGTAAAAGTTTTATTGAAGTATTACTTGAAAAAAGAATTCAAATACGAATTAATCCAGATACTTCTATAAAGTTAACACGAAGAAATGATGTTTGGAAAATATTACAATCTCAAGGTGAAACCTTTCATTATGTAAAAACCTTAACGAAAAAAGAAGAATATTATGTAGAAACACCAACTACAATTGCTGGGGTAAGAGGCACATTTTTTAAAGTAAAAACTAGCAAAGATATTCATGAAATTGTAGTAGAAAGGGGGAAAGTAAATGTATATTTAAAAGAAATCCATTCTAATACCAATCAAATTAAAAACTTAGGAGTTATAAATCAGAACACCATATTTATTTTTGATGAAAAAAATCAAATTTATGAAAAAAAAGATACAAAAAACTCAGAGTTAAGTGTTATTTTTGATGATATGAATGATCACATAAAGATTGTAGAAAACGAAACCCTCTGGGAAGAAATAAAAAAAATCCCGAATGTTGTGAACAAAAACGATATAGAAAAGGTCTATAATAGAAGGCTTGAAATCATTTCATTAAAAGATGGAAGAAAATTGCAGGGGGTTGTAGCGGCTCAAATAGATGAAAAAATCATCTTACATACAACAGAGGGAATCATTATTATCAACATTAATGATATTAATTATATTACTTATACTGAAAATGAACAAAAGCAGTAATTATTTAGGAGGTAAATATGAATTTAAAAAAAAGTATTTTACTATTAATGGTATTTCTTATAATACCATTATGTAAAAAAGATCAAAAAGAAACCTTACATAAAGATAAAAATTTAATGATTGTCACATTTGTATCTGGAGATATTAAGATTATAAGAGTAGATGAACAGGGGAATCAAAAGGAAATTCCAGCTAAGGTAGGTATGTATGTTTATGAAAACGACTCTATCAAAACAGAAAAAGGTAAAATCGATCTTCAGTCCAAAACAGGTTCTTCAATTAGAATTAAAGAAATGACATTTTTAAATTTAAAAAATATATCTTCTGAAACTGGTGGTGAAACCAATATAAATCTTGAAAATGGTAGTTTACTTGCAAATATAAAGAAAGCAACTTCTAAAGAAGATTTTAAAGTAACAACACCAACCTCTATTGCGGGTGTAAGAGGAACAATTTTTACAGTTGAAGTAGATCCCTTTGAAAAAACCAGCTCTGTTAAAGTGCTTGAAGGAAAAGTCTCTTTAAAACCAAGAGTAATGGTATTAGAAAATGTATCTAAAGAAGAAGTTGATAAAAATCCAAATTTACAAAAATTAAAAGAATTGGAGAGTAAAGAAACTATTATTGAACAAAATCAAGAAGGAAAATTAAATCCTGTTGTAGAAAAGAAAATTCTTGAATTAAATAATAAAATGCAAGAAACAAATAATATACAAGCTCTTTCTGATGCAAAAGAAATAATAGAAATTGCAAAAAAAATAGAACAAAAAGTTGATGTGGTTAAAGTGGAAAAAATGGAAGCAACACCCGACCTCTTAATAGAAAAAGAAACAATGGTAATTTTAAATCAAGAAG
>JBEQAN010000235.1:1284-3273 GCA_041640315.1 Leptospiraceae bacterium | reverse complement strand
GTGGTTGATGGGTTTTATGAATGGAAATGGTTGGATCCATCTGGTAAAAAAAAAGAAAAATATTTTATTACAGTAGATGATAGTTTAAAAAAACCATTTGCTTTAGGTGGATTATTTAATATTTGGATCAACCCTATCACTAAAGAAGAAGTTCCCACGTTTACAATCCTTACAATGGAAGCCTTAGGGATTATGGAAGAAATTCATAATTCAAAAAAACGTATGCCATTCATTCTACACCAAGAGATAGAAAAAGAATGGTTAGAAGGTAAAGTAAATCCTTATCGCGATGTTCCCTTAATAGCTTATAAAGTGTAAGTTATAATTATGTTGTTTAGTTAATTGAATATTTTTATATAAAATTCTAATAAGTAAATTCATAATAGCTCCAATGGTGGAGAAATCATATGATATATCCATTGAGACTGAGATTTTTAAATTATGACATATTATTTTTTTTTATATCTTGAAGTTCAAATTATTTTAAGATTCGTATATATTATGAATTTATTATTAGTAATTACATCGTGCAACAGCAAAATTATCATTTGAAGCTTATCCATTTAAAGCACCAGTAACAACGATTTTCCCATCAGATTGAATTGCAGCTACACATGCATAATCATTTAAGCTTCCAAAATCTGTTTGTTACTTTAACAGTTGTGTCGAACGTTGGAATTAATGACTCTTAAGAATTATCATTTAAATTTGTAAGCCTACCAAACCTTGTGTTGAATCTTCATTTTTTTGATGATACTTTACACTGGTAACTGTCAACATCAATGTCAATAAGATCAAAATTTTTATAAACTTTTTTTAAAATGTATTCATAAACATATACTCTTAGACTAATGGAAATAATATATTAGACTTAGAGGATATTTAATTTAAAAAAATTTTATTATAAATAAATATTTTTATAATATTAAATATATTTTAATAATGATTATATTTAATTTATATAAAAATTTTTAGTTTTTTAAAAACTTTTGTAATGGATAATAGAATCATCATAATATTATTCCTAAATTATTACAAGATGAAGGTATATGGATATTGTATTTAACATAACATAAAAACCAAAAAATGATATTAAACGTTAAATAAGTTAAAATAAATTATAAACCAAAAAATCCTTATAAAATGAATTGCAACCACTTTGTGTTTTTAATAAGATTTTTAGATACTTAGTATACAATATTGGTCTTCTGACTCCCACTTTTTCGAATCTATCATTTAGTCTGATGGTAGTATCTTTATAATATTTTTTTAGTTTATGTTTTTTATGGTTTATTTATACCTCACAGAAAACCAAGGATTCAACCTTTTTTTACTTAGATTTAAAGATCTCATTAATAACTAAAAGTTCTAAGGGTTTACAAGTTTTTTATTACTCACTTCTCCTTTATTCACTTATTCAATTTTCTAAATTCTTTTTGGTGAATAAAATTTTATCTCTTAATCCTCAATTTTCTTATTTTAAACTTTATCATAAAAAAAACATTTTGTTAAGTGGGATTCTGTTATTGGGGTGAGGTGCGGTTTATGAACACTACATTGTTGTTCTTTAATTGGACAACGTTCATAAAATATACAGTGATGGTAAAGTTGATTGGTTTTTGGTGGTTCTCCAGCTAAAATGATTGGCTTTTTATTTCGATTTAATGTAGGAATTGCATTTAATAAAGCTTTTGTATAGGGATGTTTCGGGTTAGAAAAAATTTCTTTAGTTGGTCCCATTTCCATAATTTCTCCCCCATACATAACACATACTTTTGAACTGATATATTTTACTAAAGATAGATCATGGGTAATAAATAGAATCGTTAGTTTTAATTTTTCTTTTAGTTCAAATAATAAATCAATAATAAAGGCTTGGACAGAAACATCAAGGGCAGATGTAATTTCATCACAAATTAATATCTCGGGTTCTAAGGCTATTGCTTTTGCAATTCCAATCCTTTGCCTTTGTCCTCCAGACAATTCATT
>JBEQAN010000235.1:0-1274 GCA_041640315.1 Leptospiraceae bacterium | reverse complement strand
CCATGTAGAAGTAATGGACTTCCAATAATTCGTTTAATTGTATGTTTGGGGTTTAAGGAAGAATAAGGATCCTGAAAAATCATTTGAATTTTTTTTCTTAAATTTTGATTTTTTTTTAATAAATTGATAGTGGGAGATAGGATTAATTGCTTCCTATAATATACTTCTCCTTTATTTGGATTGTAAAGTCCTCCCAAAGTAAAACCGAGTGTGCTTTTCCCACAACCTGATTCTCCAACAATAGCTATAAAATCACCTTCCTGAATATTTAAAGAAAAATCTTTAAGCGCATAATTCCAGGAAGGTTTTCTAAATAAAACTTTTTTTGTAGTATAATATTTATGAAGGTTTTTAATTTCTAAGAGCATCTATTCCTGTGGCCTTTCCTGAATAATCACTAATACATTTAGAATATTATTACCACGTACGACTCTTAATCGAATCCCTTTCCCAATAGGTGTTTCATTTACAATTTTAATTAATTGTTCTGGTGTATTGATTTCATTACCATTTGCTTCAATAATGACGTCGCCCACTTTTAGACCAGATTTTTCTGCAGGGCTATTCTCCATAATAGCAAGAATTACAATACCTTTTTTTTGTTTTAAATTTAATTCTTTTACGATTTCATCTGTTAATGGTGCAATTTGAACTCCAATATATCCTCTTTTTACTTTTCCATGTTTTTTTAATTCTTCTAAGACATATTTTGCAGTATTAATAGGAATAGCAAATCCAATACCAAGATTACCGCCAGTTTGAGAATATATCATTCTATTTACACCAATTACTTCTCCATCAATATTAATAAGAGGACCACCAGAATTTCCCGGATTAATCGATGCATCGGTTTGAATATGAGAATTCCCCATTTGATCCACATCATTTCTTGCTGTTGCACTAATGACACCTACTGTAAAAGTTCTATCTAATCCAAAAGGATTACCAATGGCAATTGCCCAATCTCCAACTTTTACTTTATCAGAATCCCCAAAATAAACGGGTTTTAAGTCTTTTACCCCATCAACTTTTAATAGTGCAATATCCACAATTTGATCTGAACCAATGATCTTCGCTTGATATTCTTTATTATTGATTTTTACTTTTACTACATCCATCCCCGCTACTACGTGGTGATTAGTACAAATATAACCATCACTTGAAATGATAAAACCTGTTCCAAGTCCTCTTTGTTTTTGGGTTTCTGGAAAATTGGGAATATTAAAAAAACGTCTTAGAAAGGGGTCATTGTAAAATGGATTTTGAATTCTTAC
>JBEQAN010000234.1:0-3273 GCA_041640315.1 Leptospiraceae bacterium | reverse complement strand
AACCACCTAATAGATTCTGAGTACCCCATCGATATTCTTCTCGATTAGTTTTTTCGTAATCCTTTGCATAGGTTAATCCATAAAAATACCCAAATTTTTTACCCAGTAGAGTTGTAGTGTCACCAATCGAAAGATTAAATTTAAAATTATAGGGTGCTTTGATGGTTTTTGGTGTCCAGTAAGGATCAAAAGAAGAATAAAATAAAGAAATAGCTTGATTGGTTAATCCATAAGAATCGGGCGATAAAGGAATAATATCTGGTAAACCAGCTACAGGACCTGGTAAATCCCATTTTTTTGAACCTAATCCAGTAATACTATTAGGAGGAAGACCCAGATAATCATTTCCTCCTTCAGTTTTTAATTTTTTAAATTCATTTTTGGTGGAATTGGTATTTCTTTCTAAACCTACACCTATAGTAAAAAGATATTCATCGGGATATTCAAGGGTTTCAATTTTTACGAGTCCTCCAGAAAATTCGCCCGGATCTTCGGGAATAAAGGTTTTAATTATTCGGATATTTTTTAACAAACCAGCAGGAAATAAATCTAAAGGAACAACTCTTTTCTCTGGTTCGGGGGAGGGTAAAATATTTCCGTTTAACATTGTACTGGAATAACGCTCACCCAAACCTCGAACAAAAACATATTTACCACCAATAACGGAGATACCCGTAACTCGTTTTACGACATCCGATGCATTCGAATCGGGACTTCTTTTAATAGATTCCTGGCTAATTCCATCAGAAACCGTAGGAGATTTTTTTTGAAGTGCAAGTAAACTTGCTTCTGTGTTGGTAAGTAAACGCTCTTCTACAACTACTTTTTGTAATACCTGAACACCCATGACCATGTTAACACTTACACTCTGCCCTGCTTGTACAGTGACAGTAGTTGTTTTTGTATCATATCCCATAATTTGATAAGAAATGGTATACGTTCCCGGAGGCACTTGTAAAGAGTATTTACCATCGAAATCTGTTTGGTCAAATGCTCTAACTTCTTGCACAATTACAGTTACACCAAATATGGGTTCCCCAGTAGTTGCATCAATTACACGACCATTTACTGTAGCAGTATTCTGAGAATATAAAGAAAAAACAGAAAATAAATTTATTGTAAAAAAGAATAGATACTGTTTTATAGCCTTCATTCTTTTTTTAACTCCTTTCTTAGTAGTATTTTAGAAGTTCAGAATAATAAATCAATATTACATTAGTATTACAAATATATAAATAAATGTATTTAATCAATCTTTTGTACGTATATTTAAAATTTTATATTGTTCGTTATGCTTAAGAATTACACCTTTTAGTTTTAAAGGGATATTTTTATTATTCTGAATAATACTTAGTTGATGAAAATATAGTAAATCAATTCCTTCTTGTTTTACATATTTATCTTCGTGGATTTGAATCTGAAATTTTTGATTTGTATTAATCATTTTAATATTTTTTATATAGGATGAAACTTCGTTTATATTTTTAAATAAAAATAAATTACGAATGTAAATAACATTCTCTTGTGTTAGACCCGGATCATATATCCTTTCCCATGCTTCATTAGCCCAGTAAACTTTTAAATATTCATCATCTGATAAGAAATAACGATAAATGTCTTTACCATTTAATGCATCTTTAATAAAATCTATCAAAAGTTGTTCGTATGATGGATAACCAATAAAATCCTGCTGAATTTTATTTCTATATTGTAGTGCCCACTCTTTTCTTTCTTTTTTATAATCTTTTTTGCAATTTATTATAATTAATATTATTATAAATAAAATATTAAATTTTTTCATAAGTTTGTTTTAGATTCGAATATAGAAATTAAAAAAAATGAACTAGCACCAGCATTGCTGATGCTAGTAATTGAATTCATTGAATTAGTCGTTTCTCCAGATTGTCCAACCTTCTGTCCAGTTTTGGCCATTTGGAAATGCTTTTATCTTTTCAGTATTAAATACAGGTGGTGTTTCTTTATTTTCTTTTTTCCATGCTGTTGTTACATATTCACTTGTTGAGGTTTGATAAGTACTAGGTGGTGATATTGTTAAACTATTTTGAGGTGAATTATTACAATCTCCACCTTCACCAGCACTATCACTTTCAGTTGGAACGACTCTTATGTTTAAAGGGTTAGGATTCGTCTGCACAACAGCTGATCTTATACTAATAAGATCTCCATTTTCTAAAATAACCCTTGCACAGTCTCTTACTACACCTGTTACAACGACTCCAGCAGTTCCAAGACCTATCATTGTAAAATTTCTAATAGTAATACTTGATGCACCTTTATTACTACCACCAGTAGAAAAACCCCCTTGGTCCTTTTTCGCTCCATCAAGTTCAAATGCTCTTGGATCATCAGAGAATGTTGCACCATCGGAGTTTCTGTAACGATATGCAAGAACATTTTGTATTGTTCCGACATAACCCTCATCTACATCTACATCATCATCACCACAGCCTGTAGATAGAAAGTTTTTTACATCTACTCTACCACCAAATAATTCTATGGAATCGTCATATCCAAAATGAGATTGTACATTTTCAATTGTGGTACCTGAACCAACAGCATAGAGTGTTAAACTATTGTATTCATCTCCTGCTGCGTATGCATAACCAGCGAATTCGATTCTTACGTATTTTAAAATTCCAGAATTATCATCAGGTACATTATCAGTTCCATAAGGAAATTTAGTAACTCCCTCTGTTTGTGGTGCATCTGATCTATTCTCTATAGGTGCTCTTCCAATAATTATAACACCACCCCAGTCACCCGGTCTTCTTTGTCCTACAGGTTTACTAGAAGTAAAAACGATTGGTTTATTTATCGTACCTTCTGCAATAATTTTTGAGCCAGGTAAAATAAATAATACTGAGCCTTCTTCACCTTTTATAACTGCTCCAGGTCTAATTGTTAATGTAGCATTGTTTTTTACTACTACTGTTCCAGAAAGAGTACATTCTCCTTCTTCAATTACTCTATCTTCATTAATTTCTCCTTGTAAACATGCACTTTGAAGAGCAATAAGCCCCAATAACAATCCAGTGTTGTCGTCATCTTTATCCTTTTTACAATTGAAAAACAAACTACTTATTATAAGTAGTATACTTGAGAATGATAAAAGTTTTTTCATTCTTAAACTCCTTATCTTGTGATTAAATTTATATGATTTATCTGCATAAACTTATTACAAAAATATTACAAAAAAATTTAAGATTATGATTTTTTAAGTATTGTGTTTAGTCCTAATATTTTGGTTATATG
>JBEQAN010000233.1:0-3291 GCA_041640315.1 Leptospiraceae bacterium | reverse complement strand
TTGAAAAGGAAGTCTACCCCAGAGTATTATTTCTTGTGTTTGATAAGAAAGATTCTGTAGTCCCGATGGTACAATATGATTCATTGCCATATTGATATTAGCTGGAAATACAGCAATCAATAGAAGGATGATTCCCCAAGCTGCAGTTCTTGAAAATTTTGGAATCATTACCATTATACCTAAAATAATTTCTATGAAACCAGTCAAATACACTAGTTCGAGATGATATGGTAAATAAGCTGGCATCATTTTTAAATAAAAATCGGGTATTATAAAATGCAAACTTCCAGCAATTATATAAAAAAAACCCATTATATATTTTAAAATAAGTTTAATCGTCATAAAATCATCACCTGAATTGTTGTTTATATATTAACTATAATTCAATTTCTACTTTCACAAGTTCTTCGTCGATTTCTTTAACAGTAAAACCCAATTTTTCACAAACTTTTATCATAGATACATTATTTTTTAAAACAATACCATAGATAGTTTTTCTTCCTTCTTTTCTTCCTATTTCTATTAAGTTGGATAAAAGTTTTTTCCCTAATCCCATTCCCTGATATCGATCTGCAATTAAAATAGCATATTCTGATTCTTTTAAATAAGGATGATGCGAAAGACGTCCCACACCTAAAATTTGATGTTTTTCCGGATCGTAGGCAACAAGCGCAATTTCTCTATCATAATCAAGAAAGCATATTTTTATTAATCGTTCGTGTGTAATTCTATGTTTTAAATCAAGAGGTTGTAAATATCGTAAATAAACACTTTGTTCTGATAAATCATAATGAAATTTTATAATTAATGGTTCGTCTTCTGGTTTTATAGGTCTAATGATAATTTTTTTATTATTTTTTAAAACGAATGGTTCAATATACTGTTTGGGATAGGGCCGAATTACTGGAGGAATATATTGTTTTATGAAATCTTTTGAAGTAAAAATTTTAATTCTTGCTTTATAAATCTCATAATTAGTTCCAGATATATTCACATACATGCTAAGATATTCTATGCGAGGAAACTCTAAAATAAAATTACTTAACTGAACTAAAAGAAGTTCCAAAATATTAATGAAATTCTTTTGGTGTTTTAAAAAATCATAATTTCGTGCATTTTCTATCATTCGTCTTGCAAGTATTGTATTTAGTGGTGGAAACCCATAACTTATAATAGGAATAGAAGACGAAAGAATTCTAAAAAATAATACTGGACCTACAATTGGTTCTATATAACATCCCATATTCACTAAGTGATGATATTGGGGATGATGGTTAATTTTAAAATTTGCATAAGAAAGAAGTTCTAAACTTTCTTGCGGGTTCAGAATGATAGATTTATTATTTTCTTTTTCATCAACTTTATTAAAAAATTCTAATATTTTTATATAATGAAATGAATTCGTATCTATCTCATAAGGGGTTTCGTAAAGAGATCTTAAGGAATAATAATACTTATACATATAATAAAACACTTTGACTGCTATATCTGGATGTTCAAAGGTTGGAATATGATATTTTCTTAGAAGTTCCATATAGGGACTAATTGAATTCCCACCCATCAAACACACTAAAAAAGGTTTCGTAAGGTTCGATTTTAATTCAATGATTTTATTAAAAAGTAATTCATAATTTATTGGAAGATTCGAAGAAATCATAAAAAGAATTCCATTTTGATTGGGATCTTTATCAATATAAGATAAAGTTTTTATTAAATCATCAATAGATGTATTTAGATTTAAACTTAAGGGATTTTCTATAGGTTTTATATTTGTAGTTTGTTTTATATTTTCTTGTATATGAGAAGAAAATGGTTGAATGCTCCCACCAAGCTGGATATATTTATCTACAGCCAAAAGTAGTGGACCTGTTCCATAAGATAGAATTGCTAAATGATGATGTTGAGGGATTTCTTGTTCTGATAAAATTTCTGCCATATAAAATAATTCTTCTATACTTTCTACTCTTAAAATTCCAGAACGTCGGAATCCAGCATTTAAAATCTCGTCTTTAATAGGATATCCAGAACGTTGTTTGATGATACTCGTAGAAAGAGAATTCATCCCAGATTTTAAAACTATGATGGGTTTTGTTAATGAGATCTCTCGTGCTGCGGAAAAAAAATTTTTTGGATACCTTAATGTTTCCAAGTAAATGATAATACTTTTTGTATTTGCATCGTGTCCAAAATAATCAATTAGCTCTCCTATATTCACATCTATAGAAGAACCAACATTCACAAAAGCACTAAAACCAATATTTCTAGAAATAGACCAATCCAAAATTGCACTCCCTATGGTGCCACTTTGTGTAATAAAAGCAATATTTCCTTTTTTAAGTTGCTTAGGAAAAATACTGATATTTAAATTTGTATAAGGTGTAATATATCCAATAGAATTAGGTCCAATTAAACGAATATTGTTCTCCCTTAAGATAGATAAAAAATTATTTTTAAGAGAATCAAAAACTTTACTATCTTCTCTAAAACCTGTTGATACCATTAAAATTGCTTTTATTTTATTTTTATTTCTTATACATTCTTGAATACAAGTGAAAGCCTCTGGATAGTTTTCTGTTACGATAACTAAATCAATGGTAGCGGGAATTTCGTCTAAGGAATAATAACATTTCATTCCTAAGAAACGATCATTATTTTTATTAATAGGATAAATATACCCATTAAAAGAAAGTTCAAATAAATTTTTAAAAATTTGTTTCGCTATAGGATTTTCTGTATTTAAGATAGCTATGTGTTCTGGATAAAAAAAGGGAATTAAACTTTTTATGTAGCCATATTTAATTAAATTTTGATTCACAAGTTATAAAATATCTTGTATAAATTCTCGTTCAATCTCTTTTTTTAAATATTCATATTGTGGAGAGCTTTTGCCATATTTAAGAATTACATATTGTAAAAGATTTTTATATTTTAATTTTTTATATTGCATAATGATTTCTTCATTGACTTTTAATCTTTTTGATGATTTTTCGAGGTTTTGGTAACAAAAAGCTAAAATTTTATATGGTTGTGGCTCTTCTTGATGAGATTTTCTTAAAGAAAAATATTCTTCGATAGAAGGAATTATACCTGAAATATCATTTAATGACAATTGAATTAATACATAATGGCGAAGTAAATTACTTTTTAAATTGATATAATAATCGGTTTGAAGGATTTTACTAGATTTTATATTTTCTAAATCTTTCAGTCCCTTTATAATATAGTTTTTCGCTTCCTTATAAGAACGAGTCATAATTTCTTTTTGTTTTTTTTGAATTTTTTCTTGTTTTT
>JBEQAN010000232.1:0-3330 GCA_041640315.1 Leptospiraceae bacterium | reverse complement strand
TTTTTATGTTTTAGAAATAATTCTAAGTAATAATATCCAAATAAATCAATTCCATAATTAAGATAAATTTTTTTTGATTTATTGAATGTTTTATTCATTGTCAACTTGATTTAATAATCCTAAGAAGATTTTTCTCCAATTCTTTTTTATACGAAATTTTCTTAAATTTCCAAAATGTCCAATTAAATTTCTATGAATAAAAATAATATCTTTGGGAAAAACTATATCTTTTACTTCGCGCCAACTTTCTCTTGCAATTTGCATTAATTTTTGGTATACCTTTGCATCTTCTCCAAAAAAGGTTTCTTTATCGGGAAAAACTTCTTCTATAATTTCTAAGTGAGGTCTTAAAAATTTTTCTGAAATTGGTTGGTTATTTTTAGATTTTATTCCAGCCTCAAATAAATATTGTCCAACTTTATCCCATTCTTGATTCAATATGCATAAAGATGTTTTTCTGTAGGCATTAGAAATAGTCTCAGGCACTTTTTTTATACAACCAAAATCAAATAAAACAACTTCATGTTTTCTAAAACCAAAATTAGCGCTATTAGGATCTACATGTAATAACTTATACTTAAAAAAACCTAAGATAATCAGTTTTAAGAGAGCCATGATCCAAATGTCATGATATTCATGATCTTTTATCGCTTCATTAAGAGTTTTAGATTCCTCGTAGCTTAAGGTTAATACTTCAAGAGTAGAATATTGTTCATAATATCTTGGATATACAAGATTTTGAATATGAACATTCTCTTGAAACAACTTTAAATTATTTAATTCATGAATATAATCAACCTCTTCGATTAAACGTTCTCGAATCTCATCCCAAATTTCATTTATAGGCAAATTTAAAGCTTTAAAAAGTGGTGTTAATATAACTTTAATTGTAGATAAATCCGTATGAATTGATTTTCTTATTCCGGGATATTGAATTTTTAAAATCACATTCTCTTTTGTTTTTAATCTTGCTCTATGTACTTGTCCAATGGATGCAGAAGCAAATGGCTTTTCTTCTATAGCTTCAAAATCATTTAATTTGCTTCCAAGTTGTTCTTCTAAAATCTTTTTTATTATAGAAAACGGTAGAGGTTTTGAATCTTTTTGTAAGACTTTAAAAATTTCTATAATTTCTGGTGGTAGTATATCTTCGTGTAAGCTTAGCATTTGCCCTATCTTCATCGGGGCACCTTTAAGACGAGAAAGATTATCAACCGCTTTAATAAACTGTTCTATATCTATATCGCTATTATTAAAGTTTTTTATTAGTTGAAGACCAATTCGTCCTGCTGTCTCACCTAATCGAAAAAGTCTTGTAAAAGTTCCAGAGATAAAATTATTATCACTCATATAATGCTTTTAAAGTAATTAATTAAGTAAAAAATTGTAATTATGTCAAATCATTTTAATTCATTACCATATAATAAAAATGCACTAGAAGATATGATAAGAAATCAAATTGTTTACAGGGGAGTCACAAATTCTAAAATTTTAGATGCCATGCGAAAATTTCCCCGAGAATATTTTGTAAGAGAAAAAGATAAAAGTCTCGCTTATACCGATGGACCGTTAAACATCGGATACAATCAAACAATCTCCCAACCGTATATTGTAGCCTTAATGACAGAATGTTTAGAACTTACAGGTACAGAAAAAGTGTTAGAAATTGGTACGGGCAGTGGATACCAAACTGCTATTTTATCAGAGCTTGCGAAAGAAGTTTATACAATAGAAATTATTCCTGCCCTACATGATTTTGCAAAAAATAATTTAAAAAGATTCCATATTCAAAATGTTCATTTCTTTTGTAGAAATGGATATTATGGATTACCAGAATTTGCACCTTATCATAGAATTATTTCCGCCGCTGCTCCTAAGGAAATACCAGAACCATGGAAAAAGCAACTTCAAAAAGGAGGAATTATGGTTTTACCAGTTGGAGTGGTCTATCAAGATTTACTCAAAATTAAAAAATACAGCGATCATGAATTTAAAGAAGAATTTATAACTGGGGTAAGATTTGTTCCTTTAATTAAAGAGAAAAAAGATGAATAATTCCTTAAATCAAAAAGAAAATTCTATTCTTGTTTTTAATTTTAAAACTATTCCACATAAAAAATATATAAAATTAGCTAATTATTTTAGAAAAAAAAGAAAAGAAAATATTATATTTTGTGATCATTTTCCTGTAATTACGGCTGGAATTCAAACTAAAAAAGAAAGTTTTAAAATCCCAGAAAATCTTATAAAAGAACAAAATATCGACATTGAATATATAAAACGCGGTGGGGATCTTACTGCTCATGAGATAGGGCAGATCATCATTTATCCTCATATTGATATTAAAAAACGAAAAATTTCTATTGTAAAATTAATAAATCATATAATAGAAATAACAAAAGATTTAATTTTCAAAGAATTCCAAATAAAATTATCCTATAAAGAAGATATGCCCGGCTTATATACTAATGATGGTGAAAAAATCGTTTCTATAGGTTTAGAAATCCGAAATGGTTTTACATCCTCTGGAATTGCAATTAATTATCAAAATGATTTAAAAACATTTAATTACATATATCCTTGTGGATATAAACATTTAAAAATGAATTCAATAAAAAATCTTCTAAAGAATAACGATGATTTAAACAGTAAATTTGATGACGAGATAATAAATAAAAAAAAATTTGATTTTTGTAGAAAATGGTCAGAAGATTTTATTGCCCACTTATTTTAATGCTTTTATTAAATTTTTGTTCAAATAAACATTCCTATGATCAACATTTTAATTATTTAAAATATAGCATACCAGAGGAATTTAAGAGAACAGGGTTTGTTTCAAGTTCAACATATCAAATATATTTTCAAGTTCGAGCAGAAAGTTATAAAAGTGGGCTAATGATTGCCAAAAAAGAAGCTGTAAAACTTGCTTTAGAATTTTTATTACAAGAACCTATTTTATCTACTACAATTTCTCCAAGAGGTAGACAGCGGATTAAAGAATTAATTCTTACAAAAGGAAATATCAAATATTTTAAAAAAATTGATGATTCCAATGATGTTTACGAAGTAGTAGTACATATTAGTGATATTGAATTAAAAAAACAATTGAAACAAATTAAATAAATGATTGTATTGAGGAATATATGGAAGTACGAACTAGATTTGCTCCGTCACCAACGGGGTACTTACACATAGGCGGTGCAAGAACTGCCTTATTTAATTACCTTTATGCTAAAGCAAAGGGAGGATCATTTATTATACGCATAGAAGACACAGACCAAGAACGATCTACACGCGAATCAGAAAAAAATATTTTAGAAGCATTAAATT
>JBEQAN010000231.1:0-3331 GCA_041640315.1 Leptospiraceae bacterium | reverse complement strand
GAGAATTTGGAAAAGCAATTTGGGAAATTACAAATAAGCGAAATCCCACCATTGTTTTTGAACATCCCGGAGAATCTACCATACCTACATCCATTTATGTTTGTGAGACTGGCGGTATGGTGGTAATCTGTGCGGGAACAACAGGTTATAATGCTACCGTAGATTTACGCTATCTCTGGATGAGACAGAAACGTCTTCAGGGATCCCATTTTGCAAACGATGATAATGCTAGAGATTTTAACCAAATGGTCATAGATAAAAAAATAGATCCTTGTCTTTCGAAAGTATTTAAATTCGAAGAAACGGGACTATGTCATCAACTTATGAGAGAAAACAAACATCCATCAGGAAATATGGCGATATTAGTGGGCGCAAAAAGCGAAACAGAGGGTAGAGAAGAATAATTGAATGTATAAAAATCTAGTTTGGTTATTAAAACATTTAACAAAATATTACTCTCAAATTATTGTGGGATTGATCTTATCTTTTTTTGTTGCTTTTTTTAATGGGGTAAGTCTAACCCTCTTTATCCCACTTTTCGATGCTCTGGGGGATCGAAGTACTAAATTTGTGATTCAGTTTTCAGAAAAAGAAAGAGAGCTATTACAAAAAATAATTAATATATATTTAGTGAATTCATCGAATATAATAGAATTCTATGATATTATTAACGAAATCAATAAAAATCCCAATATATATATAGTTCCCGCTCCACCAAATAAAATTGATGAAGGTTTATCCAATCGATATCTCTATTACTTGAATAAATTCAATAAGAATCATTATAAACACTTTAGTACAATAGAGAAATTTCAAATTAAATATATCATTAGACCTAAGTTGAATATAAACTTAGCTGGATACTCCGCACTAAAGATTGTATATATATCCAGTTTATTAATATTCATTGTGTATTTTATTAAAGTAATTTTACTATTAGCTTCAATTAAATATATAGCTGGAGCGGGTTATAAAGCTATTCATGATATAAGGTTATTACTTTATAGAAAACTAAGGGAAATTCCCCTCAATTATTTCTACAAAGAAAAGACGGGATATTTAATAAGTCGTTTAGTTAATGATGTGGAATTAATTTCGCCTATAATCTCTAGTAATTTAAGAGACTCAATAACAAATATCTTTTACTTAATTACACATTTATTATTATTATTATATTTAAATTATAAATTATTTTTAATATCATTTATCATAATCCCATTTGTGTTAATCCCCATGTCATATATTTTAAAAAAGATTGGAAAATCCAGCGAAAGAACACAAAATTTACTAGCAGAGCTTTCTTCTATTATCCTTGAGTTTATTGTAGGAATAAAAACCATTCGTTCCTATGTGATAGAAGATAAGATATTGTCAAATTTAATAGAAAAAAATCATCGATTTTCCTGGAGAAGTTTTAAAGAAATTTTTTACCTAAGATTAGGACCAAATTTAATAGAACTTACCTCTACAATTTTTGCCTTTGGGGTTATAGGAGTTGGAATTTATTTTATTGATAATACCAATTTTACTGGTGGCGAATTTTTTGTATTTTTATTAACTATGCTTTTTATTATTCGTCCTATCATTCAATTATCCAGTATGTTAGGGAAAATACAACAGGCATCCATTGCAGTAAATAGAATCATTGAATTTTTAAATATTCAACCAAATACAAAAAATCCAAAAGTACCAAGAAAAAAAGAACCTTTAAAAAAAAGTATACGATTTGAAAATATTTCTTTTATATATCCTGGTACTACAAGAAAAGTATTAGACAACATCACTTTTGAAGTTCCCGTTGGGCATACGGTAGCTATAGTAGGAGAAAGTGGAAGTGGGAAATCTACCCTCATGGATTTATTAGCAAGGTTTTTTGATCCAACAGAGGGAAGAATTTTATTTGATGATATAGATATAAGAGAGTTTAATTTAGAAGATCACCACAGTAGAATTGGCATTGTACAACAAGAAACGTTTTTGTTTCATGGAACTGTAAAAGATAATATAGCCTATGGTTCTCCTAATTACTCCATGAAAGAAATTGAAAAGTGTGCAAGACTTGCCTATGCTCATGATTTTATTATGAGTCTACCAGAAGGATACGATACCATCATAGGGGAAAGAGGAGTGAATTTATCTGGTGGACAAAAACAAAGAATTGCAATAGCAAGAGCTATATATTATAATCCAGAAATTATGATATTTGATGAAGCTACCTCTGCTTTAGATACAAAAAACGAAAGGCTTTTACAAAAAGCCTTAGGAAGATTATTACGGAATAGAACAACATTTATCATAGCACATCGATTATCCACTATAGAAAAAGCAGATATTATCATTATTTTAAGTCAAGGTAAAATTGTGGATATTGGAACTCATGAATCATTAATGAAAAAAGATGGTCTATATTCGAAACTCCAAAAAATTAGTCGTGAAATTTTACAATAGAGAAAATATTATGGAACATAAACGTTTATTATTAGTTGATGATAATGACAAATATGCGAAAATTTTATCAGATTATTTTGAATCAAGAGGATATAAAATAGATAGAGCGTATTTTGGAAATGAAGCTCTTGAAATTCTTAAAAATAAAGGTGTAAATTACTATAGTGTGATCTTAACTGATATTACAATGGAAACACAATTAGCTGGTTTGAAATTTTTGAAAAATGCAAGAAAGCTCGGTTTTAAAGGCAAAATTATTATAGCAAGTACTGGATTTAACTATAATTTTTCTTTAATGCTTGCTCCAGTATTTTTGACAAACTTAGGTGTAGATTATTTAATTCCCAAAGTTTCTGTGTTAAATCACAACATTGAATTTTATAGTTGTAAATTGTTCCCCAAAAAAGAAGATGAAATTCTTTTAACATAATATATTTCATTGAAAATTTTTTTAAAAAAATGTATTGCTCAATCCATAGGGATGACAGTAGTAAAAGTTTTTAAATCTAAAAATCAAGTGTGCTAAGAAATCTATCTTAATTAACTGCTTTTAATTTATTTTAAAATGATAAAATCTAAATTGAAGACTAATGGGGCTTCCACAAAATATTATTTGAAAATATTTAACTAAGATATTATAAAAAAATAAAAAAATTAAAAAAAAGATTGAATTTTTTATAGTAAGTATATTAAATATAAACCAAAAGATATATATGAAAAAAGGGTAATAATTTATGAGAAAATTTAAAAATTTTAAATTTTTTATTATCTTATTATATATTTTAAATTGCAAAACGACTGTACCCATAAAGTTCCCACAATTTCCAGATGGGACACAAGGAGCAAAATTAAGAGATGTTTTAGAAGGTAGAAAGAAGGTAGC
>JBEQAN010000230.1:0-3331 GCA_041640315.1 Leptospiraceae bacterium | reverse complement strand
TAAACTAACCAACCAAAATGTGGATCGTTGGGCTCAATAGTTCTTACTCCCATCATCATCTTAGCCATGAATTTAGATAAAAAGAGCGATATCAAAGATCCACCCATACCCCAAATCAAACAAAACAATGCCAAGGAAAAATAATCAATCCCCATCGCTCGAAGATAAGGTTGAATACCTAACAAAGATGTAACAATACTAATTGTGACAATGATTAAAATATTGGTTAATACAAACAAAAATATTCTTTTAAACCAAGTCATCTATACCTCCGCTTTTTAGTTAACAAAAAAATCTTAAGCAAAAAAAAAGCAATCTTAAATTTTAGCTAATTGTAAATCTACATAAACGGGATAATGATCAGAAGAAATTTTTGTCATCTTATCTTTAATAATTTCATGATGTAATACATCCCAATATTGGTTAATAAAAATCTTATCGATTCGAATTAATGGCCGTGGAGTATAGGAGGGAAAGGTATAAAAACGATTCTTTTTAATAGATATTTTTTGTTTTATCAATTTTGTAGTATCCATAAAACCTTTTTCTTCGAAAAGTTTATCTACTCGCTCTAATCTATCATTAGTATCCCCTAAAATAATTGTTGGGGAGTTTTGCATCATCTCTAAAAAAGCAGAGTTTAATATTTGTTTCACTTGCCATAATCGCTCAAAATTAGCTAAACCTAAATGCATATTTAGAATTCCAATATCAATTGTTGAAAGATTTTCCATGGATTTTTTTTTCATTTTTTTTGTCTTAAATTCTTCATATGGTATATTTTGTTTCACTAATTCCAGTGGTAGTAATATTTTCGCCATCAAACATCCTCTTCTTTTTTTTATTCCCCAAGTGATATTTAAGTTTTCAGAATGAATAATTGGAAATCTACTTAAAATTGCATTCCCATACGCTCCTTTTTTTAAATAAACATTTAATCCAATTTCATAGTGATAATGTAAACTATAAGCTAATTGATATGCCAAATCTTCATTTTTTGACCGAGGAACTAAAAAATCTACTTCTTGTAAACATATAATATCTGCTTGACTTTTTTTTAAAATTTCTATTATTCTTTCTAAGGAATATTTACCATCATTACCAATAGCTTTGTGAATATTATAAGTAAGGACACGTATCATGATTATTTACCGATATACGCAATATGAACCAGAGAATAATGAGAACTGGAATACAGACAAATTAATGGCTTTACTTTCTGAATTAATCATGCGGTATGACATAGAACTTGAAGATGCATTAAGAGAAATTATCCAAAGGGGCATTCCTGTAAATCTTTTTTTAAAGCAGGGTGGCATTGATGATCTAATAAAAGATTTTATAAAAAAATTACAACAACAAATCAAGGATATACAAAATCAATATTCCATCCAAAAAGCTATTAATGAAGTAGAATCAGATATTAAGAAACATTATCAGGATATTCATAAAAAAATTTCCCACTTAACAGATTTTTCCAAATCCTTAAAGGAAGCGGTAGAACATCGTTCCTTTGATCAACTCAATCAACTAAAATGGCAACTACTTAAAAATCCTTCCTTAGAGAAATTAGTGTTTCAACGTGAAATGAATCAACTTATCCATGATGTGGAAGATTATAATTTATTTTTAGAAGGGATAAAAAAATACCAATTTAAAGGACAAGAAGAGTTAAATAGAAAGCAAGCTAAGGAAATTCTTTTAACCTTAATGCAATTAGAAAAACTCATAGAAGACTTAAAACATTCCTTAGAAAGTGGTGATATTTTTAATTTTAACTTAGAAGAAATAAGTAAATACTTAGGACAGGAAAATTACGAAGAATTTCTGAAACGTAGAGAAGAAATCTACAAACACCTATCAGAGTTATTAGAAAGACAAGGAAAAATTTATAGAAACGAAGAAGGAGAATTACAACTTTCACCAGCAACCATTAGAAAAATTGGGCGAAGAGCTTTAGAAGAAATTTTCAAACATTTAAAAGCAGACGAAACAGGAATCTTGTATACTAAAGAAGAAGGTCATGGTGAACAACTTACTTCTACTACTAGAGAATTTCAAATAGGAGACAATATCAGTAATCTTGATATTCCCAACAGCATCTTAAATGCTTATATCAGAACTAAACAACCAAAACCAAGTTATAGAGACCTCGAAGTTTTTAAAAGTCGCGGAATGGCAAAAAGTAGCACTGTGATTTTGTTAGATATGTCTGGTTCTATGTTTAGAGTAGATCGCTTTTATTATGCAAAAAAAATGATCTTAGCCTTAGAAGCATTGATTCGAGAAGAATACAAAGAAGATACACTACATATTGTGGGATTTGGTACATTTGCAAAAAGTTTTTCTGTCTATCAAATACCCGATTTACAGCCTTATCCAGTAACATTATTTGATCCTTTTATTAGATTAAGATTTGATCTTTCGAAACGTTCTCCCAACGATTTAAGAGGCATACCAGAGTATTTTACAAATCTTCAAAAAGGTCTATCCTTATCGAGAAGATTATTGGGTTCAAAACAATCTAAAAACAAACAAATTATATTGATTACTGATGGCGTTCCTACTGCCCATTTTGAAAATCATATTTTGCACATTAACTATCCGCCCTCTCCTGCAGACTTTGAATTTGCCATTAAAGAAGCTCTCCTATGTAAGGAAGAAAATATTACTATTAATACCTTCTTGTTAACAAATGAATGGAATCTCAATTTCTTTGAAGGAAAATCCTTTATTCATGATTTCGCAAAAGCAACTAAAGGAAGAATCTTCTACCCTCACCCTTCTGAACTTGGTAAATTTGTATTAGCAGACTTTATAGAAGAAAAAAGAAAATTGATTTCCTAAACTTTTTTGTGAAATAATATTATAAAATTCCAAAACTTTATTTCTATTCGATTCTTAAAAGTTTTTTATTCTTGCCATTAAAACACCAATATAAAACGTGTGATCTCAATATAAAAAACAAACATTAGGTTACTACTTAAAAAATGAAACATAAATTTAATAACTTCTTGAAACAAAATGTATGGAAATTGTTTTTATTGTTTATTGTCTTTCATTTATTTACCCTACAACCACAAAATCAAGATTATACGGGGAAGAAAATTAAAAAAATCAATATTTATGGACTCATCAATGTCTCTATATCCGATGTACGTGATGCTTTAACCTTTAAAGAAGGTTCTATTCTGAAAATTGATGATTTAAATTCATCTTTACAAAATCTATACAATACAGGTTATTTTGAAAATATTAAAATTTATGCAAAATTAATCGATGAAGAAAGTATCATCATCAACATAGTAGTAGTTGAATTACCGAGAATAGA
>JBEQAN010000229.1:0-3338 GCA_041640315.1 Leptospiraceae bacterium | reverse complement strand
TTTGAACAAACCCTTTCCCCGTTAATCCTCCTGTATGAAAAACACCGCTATGGACGTTGGAATCTCTATATTGTAAAATACGAATTTTATGGAAATGAAATTCATAGTCAGAATGTTTTCTAAGGGATGTAAATTGAACATGACTATTTCTTTTCGCAATCAAATACAATGTACTATTCCATAGGGCTTGCTTTTCTATCCCTTCGATTTCTTCTACAATATCTATTTGTGAGCCCTCATTAGCAATAATTACTGTAAAAGGGAAAAATCCATCTCCCGCAACTGCTTTATGATGAATTTTGATTTTTTCTTTTGTATCCTTAGGAACAATAATTATATTAAAATTTTGCATTAAAACAAAATTCATTATTGAAAAATAATCTACTTCAAAATGGAATTTTTTTGCTATTTCTTTATTGTAACTAATTTTAATTATATCATCAATTCCAATAGGTTCTATATTATTTTTATATTTACTGTCAATGTGGGTTTCTAAGATAGAATCTACAAAATGAAAACTTTCAAAAGGAATAACTTTTAAATTGATTTTTCGCCATGATTCTTCTTGAGAACTTGGTAATGCGACAGTATAAAATTGATTTAAAGCTTCCATCTTTTCTTTCTTAAAAAAAGAATCATCCTTTTCTACGTGTCTAAGGAATTTTTCTTTTTCTATTACAATATTCATATGAAAATTCCTACATAATCTTTATTTCTGGCTAATAGAAAGAATTTGTTCATAACCTTTTTGCTCTAATTCTTGAGCTAATTCTTTACTTCCACTTAATTGAATTCTTCCATCCATAAAAATATGCACTTTATCTACTTCTATATAGTTTAATAATCGTTGATAGTGAGTAATTAAAATAATGGAACGTTCAGGATGCTTCATTTCTTGGATATTTTCTGCAATAATTTTTAATGCATCTATATCAAGTCCAGAGTCAATTTCATCTAAAATGGCAAATTTTGGTTGGATAAGGCGCATCTGAACAATTTCATGCCTTTTTTTCTCTCCTCCAGAGAAACCATCATTTACATATCGACTTAAAAAATCCTTCTTCATTTGTAATTTATCAAATGCGGTATTCACCCTTTCTCGAAATTCCTTGATAGGAATATCCCCATA
Organism: Leptospiraceae bacterium; assembly: GCA_041640315.1. Lineage (GTDB taxonomy): Bacteria > Spirochaetota > Leptospiria > Leptospirales > Leptonemataceae > SKYB61. Next base: position 2,209 of record JBEQAN010000229.1, on the reverse strand, counting down.
AAAACTCTTAATCACATTTCTTAAGAAATTCATAGTTGTAACACCGGGAATCTGTGTAGGATATTGAAGAGATAAAAAAATCCCTTTTCTTGCTCTTTCATCTGTTGATAGCGATAAAATGCTTTCTCCTTCGAATTTAATATCACCCTGAACTACTTTATATTTTGGATGACCAAGCAAGGTATAAGAGAGTGTACTTTTTCCAGATCCATTGGGTCCCATGATGGCATGAACTTCACCATATGGAACTTTTAAATCTATACCTTTTATAATCTCTTTTCCCTCAACTTCTACGTGTAAGTCAATGATTTCTAATAAATAATTCATTTTAACCTCTATCTTTTAAAAATTTTTAGCATGTTTGACCAGAAACTTCATTCTTTGGTGTATAAGTAGGAGTAATTCTTTTTATTGCTTTCCCATCCTCTAAAATCATTCGAATTAAACGACTAATCTCAACTGAATATTCTACATTTAAATCCCTTACTACAGCATCACAAAACCCCGTTACAATTAATAACTTCGCTTCATCTTGGGTAATACCTCTTGTTTGTAAATAAAACAAAATATCTTCGTCTATTTTGGAAACTGTTGCTTCGTAGTTTAATTTTGCAGAATCTACATGGATTTCATTATAAGGATAAGCATGGGATTCAGAACGATCATCAAGCATTAAACCGTCGCATTTAATATGGCTATAAGAATTCTCTGCATTTTTTTCAAACTTTACTAATCCACGATAACTGTTAATACCTCCATCAAGGGAAACACCTTTAGCTAATATATTAGAACGAGTATGCTTTCCAATATGAATAATTCGAGCTCCAGTATCTTGAATTTGATTTTTTCCTGCAAACGCTAAGGATAAAACATCACCTGTAGAATAATCCCCATATAAAATAATGCCAGGATATTTCATGGTTTGAGCACCAACATTTACATCGTTCCAGGTAATATGAGCATAGTCATAACATATCCCTCGTTTCACTGTCCAGTTATACATGTTTTTTTTCCAGTTTTGAATCGTAGTATAATGAATTCTTGCATGCTTATGAGCAATTAATTCCACAACAGCGGTATGGAAATTCGTCTCAAAATCTTGTACTGATGTACATCCTTCACTATAAATGAGCTCACTTCCTTCATCTGCAATTAACAATGTTCTTTCATATTGCCCCGAAGATGCAGCAGTGACCTTAAAATATGCCTGTAGGGGCATAGGGGTTTTGACGCCCTTTGGAACATAAGCAAAAGAACCTCCACTAAATACTGCACTATTTAAAGCAGCAAATTTATTATCCTCTGGAGGGACAACTGTTCCAAGGTATTTTTTTACCAAATCGGGATATTCTTTTATTGCAGTATCAATATCACAAAAAATAATACCCAAAGCTTCTAATTCTTTTTTTACATTGGCATATACGGTTTCAGAATCATTCATAGCCTCCAAGCCAGCTAAATAACGCCTTTCATGTTCGGGGATTCCAAGACGTTCAAAGCTTTCTAGAACTTCTGGATCTACCTCGTCCCAAGATTTCTTTTTTTTCTTCCCAGATCCAACGTAATGAACATAAGAATTCAAATCTACGTTAAAGTGGGGTATAAATCCCCAATTGGGCATAGGTTTGGATAAAAAAATTTCTAATGCCTTTAACCGAAATTCTGTAACCCAACCCGGTTCATTTTTAATGTGAGAAATGGATTCCACCACTTTTCTATTGATACCTTTGGGGAATTTATCCGGTTCATAGTATCTTGGTTCTAATTCTTTTTCAATTGTTTGTAATGTCATTTGTCTGCCTCTTTTTTTCAAAATTATTAAATATAACCACTTTTTTTATAATTATATTTAATTTAGAATCATTCTAAATTAAATATTTATAGTTTTAAATAAATGGAGGTTAAGTTAAAGGCAAGAATTTTTTAATTCTACTGGTAATTTTTTTTATTATTTCATAGTTTTAAATATTATTTTGCTTGAAAATTTTATTATTATAATTATAATATCCTTTTATGAAGACAAAAATCATAATTTTAGCCTCTGGGTTATTGTTGTTGTTTACATGGTGTAAAGAATCGAGTACTCCTACCAGAGAATTAGGTGGGGGGTTGGCATCCATTAAAGATGAAGTATCCGCAAAAAATGTAGTTCAAATTGCAGTAAGTTCAAAGGATCATACAATGTTAGTTAAAGCTGTTGAAGCTGCTG
>JBEQAN010000228.1:0-3367 GCA_041640315.1 Leptospiraceae bacterium | reverse complement strand
TGTGGCTATAAAAGAAGGAGAAAAAACATATAATACCTATTGTGCAGCTTGTCATGGAAGAGATATGGCTGGAATCGTTGGACCAAACTTAGTAGATGCTGTATGGCTCCATGGGAATACTGATAAAGTGATCTATGAATTAATCATGAATGGGATCTCTACAGAAAATTTAAAACAAAATCCTCCAAAAGGACCGATGCCCGCACATAAAGATAGCTTAGGAGCAAAAAAAGTCCTAGAAGTAATGGCCTATATTGCAAGCAAGAATTCATCACTTCTTCCTAAGTAAAAAGATTTTTTAAATAGGTTTTAAGGTTTATGATTGCCTTAAAACCTATTTTTATTTTTATTATGGTTATATAATTCAAAATTTCAATCATCAAAGGAGTCATACCATGGTTATCTCCAGACCAATCGAGGGTAAGCACCGAAAAATTAAAGATAGAATCAATATAGTTTTATTTGCTATTTTCTTGATAACACCCTTTATACGTATAGGGGGTATACCTTTAATATTATTGGATATACCTGCAAGAAAATTTTATGTCTTTGGATTAGTAATTTGGCCACAAGAATTATATTTTTTGCATATTATATTATTATTTTTAGGTTTTAGTTTATTTTTTTGGACTGCTCTTGCAGGTCGACTTTGGTGTGGATATGCCTGCCCACAAACAGTTTTTACTGAAGCTTATAACTGGATTGCAAGAAAAATTACAAAAGATCGATTTGGAAAACCTTCAATGAAAAAAACAGACTGGGCAATTGTGTACGTTGTTTGGTTTCTTATGTCTTTATTTTTTTCTCTTATATTTTTAAGTTATTTTAAACCTTATGAAGAAACAATTAAACAAATTTTAAATTTTGAATTTTTTATTCCTACAACTTTTATCCCTCAGAATTGGGTTATTTTTACGGTCTTATCTACTGGTACTGCCTTTTTTAATATGGCTTATTTTAGGGAAAACTTATGTAGATTAGTTTGTCCTTATGGTAGATTTCAAGTAGCATTGTTGGATAGATATTCTCCCATTGTAACCTATGATGTAAAAAGAGGTGAACCAAGAAAAAAACCAGGCGAAAAAGTTGGTCAACATAAAGGTGACTGTATTGATTGTAAATTATGTATTTTAGTATGTCCTACTGGAATTGATATTCGCGAAGGTTTACAGGTTGGTTGTTTACATTGCGGTTTATGTGTAGATGCATGTACAAATGTAATGTCAAAATTTAATAAAGAAACTTTAATAGCTTATAAAACCATGGAGCAAATCGATAATCCTAATTCTAAGATTAAATTTTTTCGTCCAAGAACTGTTGTTTATGGTACGATTTTACTAATATTAATGACAATATTTACTATTTTACTTATCAACCGTGTTCCTATTTATACATCAGTTTTAAGAGATAAGGCTATATCCAATGTATACATCCCCTCTGTTGGCTGGAGAAATGGCTATGAAATTCACATTGGAAATTTATCTTTTGATCCACTTACTACTAAAATCAGGGTTCAAAGTAACTACCATTTTAATTTACTTTTAGAAACAGATGAAATTTATGTTAAACCAGAAGGCTATGAAAAAGTAAGAATCATCCTTGAATATCCAGAATCACAAGGTAAACCAGTATCTCATTCTTTACCATTAACTTTTGAAATTCAAGACAAAAATAATCCATCGCACAAAAAGCTTGTAAAAAGCTACTTCACGATTCCTTTTAATTAAAGGTATAGAATATGAATAAAATTATAATGAAAAACCAAAAAAATCATATACATCCATCAGTTAAAAAAATCTTCTATATAATTGGGGGATTTTTTCTCATCTTTTTTGTTGCTGTAGGTTATACCATTTATATTGCACAAAAAAATTTTGAGCCAGTAATGGATATAAGGTATTACGAAAAAGGTTTAGATTATGAATCAAGAAAAAAAGAATTTCAAAATGCAAAGGATAGAAAGTGGGAGGCTGATGTTAACGTTCTACAAAAAGATGTTATCCCAAAAGAATTCCAACTTGAAGTTAAGTTTAAAAACACAGAACATTACATGAATAACTTTTTTTCTGATCCAGATCGAGTCGTTGTTGATTTAAAAGTAAGTTCTTCTGCAACAATTAAGAATTTACATACCTTTGAGTTTTTTGAAAAAGACTTTATAAAAGAAGACAATGAAATAGTATTAAAAAAATACATTAGCCTAACTGGTCTTAAAAATGGTTTATATGAATTTCGAATAGAATTAAAACCAGAAAAAGATGCTTCTATTTTTTTAAATAAAAAAATTTATATTCAATAAATATTATGGATGCATTATACCTTACAATACCCTTAGCAACGATACTAGCACTCATTTTCCTTGGTTTATTTTTATGGTCTGTTAAAACTAAACAGTATGACGATCCAGAATATATAGCAAAAAAAATGATTCTTGATGATGAAGATGATTATGATAAAGATATAAAATGATAAATCATAATTTAACATTATGATTAACCAATTAAAAAATAAAGAAGAAATTAAAGTTGTAAATTATAAAAATATTAAACTATATGTTATACCTGGAGGTAAATTAAAAAAAAAGAAAGATTTTAAAGAAAAATTTATAGGATTTTTAAAATGGTTTGTTCCTTATGTAATTTTTTGTTTTTTGGTTAGTTTAATTTTGTATATTTATATTTTACTTATCATTAAGTAAAAACAATATGCACCATAATAATGAATACAAAAATTGCCTTTAAGATACAATGCTACCATTGCGGAGATATTGTTAAAACGACTAAATTCACCATTGAAGAAAACGGTGTAACAAAATATTTTTGTTGTAATGGTTGTTTTAACGCTTACAAATTCATTAACCAATTAAACTTAGAAGTTTATTATAAAAATAGAGAAGATTATTCCGAAAAACCAGATGAATTATTCGATTTAGCTTTATTTGATTTCGTTGATAGCAAAATCCCAGTAATCTTTAAAAATAACCTAAAATTTAAAGAAAAATCCTTTCATATCCAAGGATTACATTGTGCATCTTGTGTTTGGTTAAACGAAAATGTATTATCTAAACTTGATGGTGTTTTAGAAGTCAATGTGAATTTTTCAAACAACAGAATCTATTTAAAATGGAATCCAGACAAAATCTCATTAAAAGAAATTGCAGAAAACGTTCACAGAATAGGTTATAAATTACAACTTGTTGAAGAAAATCAGGAAAATATTTTTAAAAGTATTAGTGAATCATTACTAAAAAAAATGGCAGTTGCTGGTTTTTTTACTGGAAATAATATGTTAATTAGTGCCGCTTTATATGCAGGTTATTTTGATGTAATGGATCCTAAGATTAAACAATTTTTTCATTATTTTAGTT
>JBEQAN010000227.1:0-3369 GCA_041640315.1 Leptospiraceae bacterium | reverse complement strand
CTGTTAATACACGATAAGATTGCTCATCATCTACCATGATTTGAATTGCCGCTTGTGATGAACCATAAACATCCAAACCAGTAGAGGAACCAACTCCAACCGCTACAATAAATGGTTTTTTTTCTTTTGCAATCAGATCCAGATTTTCAACATTAAAACTTTGATTTATATAATTTATTACTTCAAGAAGTTTTTTATCTGCATGAATTTTTATATATTCATAAATTTTCTTAGCAGAATAACCAGCACCAATTAAAGCATTCATAAAAAATCCTTCTGCTGCGCGATTTAAAGATACCATTCCTTGTTTAATATTCGCGCCTGCACCATCATTAAATACGTATATAGGACATTCTTTTATAACAGCTAACCAACAAGCGGCAACATATTTAAGACCTTCTAAATCTCCCGTTGCACCGCCACTAATACGTGAATCTTTTAAATACAATACAGCTGGTTGATTGTTAATGGTTCCTAAATAAATTTTACTACCTACTTGTTTGGGGGTATGAGTCTCTTTATCAAAATCAACATCTGGTATTAATATTTCTTTGTAGGATTTATCATCAAGGCATTCTCTTACCCATAATTCTACTGGCCATTTACCGAGCTTATAAACATGAGTGGTTTTTGGATCTTCTTTTGTTTCATCAAAATAAAGAGAACGCGGATTATTATCACTTAGTATATCTAATATGATCTTTTTTTCTTTCTGTAAAACATAAAATTGCTTCTTTACAATATCAGAACTAAAGGGTGTCTTACATACAACTGAAACCACATTGGAATTGATTGCTGGATCATTAAAGAAGGGAATCAATTTAAACATAATATTCATCAAAACATTGTAATTAAAAATCCGATTCGAGGATGAAGGAATATCAATGATTAAATCTTCATCTACAACTAAAATATCTATGTAATTACCAACTTTTCTATTGATAGACTGATAAGAATGTAATACTCTAACAGCATCAATATTAGTTCTTTCTACATTTTCACTTCCTATCAGATTCCCATCTTTATCATATGTAGGTATTACTTTATTCACTAGCCCAAAAACTAAATAAAATTCTTTTTCGTCATTTTTTAAAAGATAAATTAGAACATTCTCTTTGGGTGAATAAAGTCGATAAATTTTATATTTTTTTTCTAAAATTTTTAGCTTAATTTCAAGTTCTTTATAAATTTTTTCTGGAACATGTGGTGGAATTAAATTAGGATCGGGATGTTTTAAAGATTCTTCAATATTTTTTTTGACAATTTCTCTACTTATATGGGAATAAGATAAGGGATCTGAAGTCATCTTTCTTAAGTCCGCTAAATACTTTCTTGATACCCAATACATTAATTCTATGTTCCATCTACTAATTCCTAATTGGTTTAAAGTTTCGTTGATTTTTGTTGCAAGTGTGGTATCTTGTTCTGCTTCTTCTTGATTAATGAATTTTCGTAGTAATGTCTTTAAGTTATTAGATGGTTTCTTGAAATGTCCTATGATATCGAGAATAATGGGGATAGGTTCTATAATTTCTCGTGTAGAATGAAAGGAACGTAAAATATAATAAAAAACTTTTTTTGAATTTAAGTCTTCAGAAGTCGTTCTCCAACTAGGAATATTAAATTTTTTATAAATATTATTTAATATATATACATAATTTGCTGTTGGTTGGTAAGAGAAATTATCCCAATTACTAAATAATCTAAAGGTTTCTCTAAAGTACGATGCATTTGTAACAAGCAATGGTGAAAATAATCGTTTTACTTCACTATAGGTTTCTAAAAATTCATAGAAAATTTTTTCACTAAATATTTTGCTTAAATCATAATGTTTTGGTAATTCTTTAAATATATTGGTAATTTTTTGAATTAAATCTTTATGTTCTACATTAAAGCCTAAGTAAACATATTCTATAAATTTTAATAAAGAGGGAAAATACGAATCAATATTTTCTATTACTTTCTTTTCTAAATCTTCTTGGAATAAAATATCTTTTATTGTGTAATTTTTTGAAATAGTTTTTGGTAATTCAGAATATTCTTTTGTAGTTTCTGTCTCTTGTGCTTCTATTGTGGGTTTAATATAAAATAATACTTCTCCTTCACTAATGGGCTTTCCGATAATTTTGCCATCGGCAGTTTTGGTTAAAATAAGATTTTCTGAATTTCCATTTTCGATTAAATATTCAATGGTTCCTTCAAAAGGTGATCTAATGGTAGTTTCCATCTTCATTGCAGATAAGACCATAATAGGTTGGTCTTTATTCACTTTAGAACCAATTTTAATATTTTCCATAAATTTCACAAATGTTCCTTGTATAGGAGAACGAACTAAACCTATGGGATCTCTTTTGGTTGCTTCTCCCTTAGAGACAATTTTGATTTTATAGTAGTGTACTTTACCAGAATCGTCATTAAATCTAATAATATTAAATGTCGATCTTCTATCAATACGCACACTATAGGTTTTGTTAAAGTATCTTATAATATAATCATCTTTTTCAGAGAGAGATGATAAAAAACTAACTTTACCAAAAAAAACATTGTTAATATATACATAAAATTCATCTAGCATGATCTGTATAAATTTAATGTTATATAATCTGCCATAAACATGTATATCAAAACTCTCTGGAAGATTAAAAATGCCAGTCTTATGTAAAACTTCTTCTAAATCTCTATATTGAAATAATTCAAGGGTTTTTTCTTGTATAATTTGAATATATTCAGTTATACCACCAAAAATTACAGATTTAATAATCAGTTCATCGTTTATTTCTGGTTGACATAATTCTTTTTTATCTTCTAATAATCGATTGCTATAGTTTCCTTTTCTGAATTCTGGAGAACGAATGATTCTTAAAAGTTGATAAAGATTTGTTGTAACCCCTCTTATATAAATTTCATTTAATGCTCTTTCCATTCTTAAAATCGCTTCTTTTCGAGAGGATCCCCATGTGATTATTTTTCCAATCATGGGATCGTAGTCGGGAAGTATTCTATCCCCGCGCCTAAAGCCAAAATCGCAACGAACACCGTTAAAAGTAGGTAAATCCAAATCTTCTAGTTTTCCCGGTGTAGGAGTATAATTATTTTCTGGATCCTCTGCATATACTCTACATTCAATTGTGTGTTCTTGATTGACAAAACGTTTTTCTAATACTTTGTTATAAGGTATTTCGTATTCTCTTCCATCAAAAAAAAGAATTTGCCACTTTGCTAGATCGATCCCTACCGTTTGATCTGTAACAGGATGTTCTACCTGTAATCGTGTGTTCATTTCTAAAAATCCATAGCTATCTGTGTCGGGATCGTATAAAAACTCTACTGTACCTGCTCCACCTCCATTAGAATAGCCAGAGATACGAG
>JBEQAN010000226.1:0-3380 GCA_041640315.1 Leptospiraceae bacterium | reverse complement strand
CTTTATATCTTCCATTTTTATCTACTACAAAGACTGTATAAATGTCATCGGTTTCTTTGGATACTTTTCTTAATACATTGATAGCTTGATTAACAGTTGCATCTTCTGGAACAGACACAAATTCGGTGGACATTATAGATCCAGCTGTTCCTTCGGGATATTTTAAAAGTTCGGTAACATCAAAACGTTCTTTGGGTTCTAATAGGGATAAAACTTTACTTTTTTTGTCTTCCTCAAGAGCGTTTAAAATGTCTGCCTGTAAATCCGATTCCAATTCCTCTACAATGGCTTTGATCCTTTCTGGAGAAAGTTGATTCATGATTTGATTTCGTACATGGCTATCAAGTTCAACAATAACTTTACCTTGTCGTTCGAGATCTAAACAATCTAATAATTTTATAGCATCTTCTTTATCAATTTTTTCTATAAAAAAGGCTATATCTGAATCAAAGAGCTCCGCTAGAATAGTTTTCAATTTTTCTTGTTGATTTTCTTCTAAAAGTTTCAAGAGATATTTTTCCCATTCTTTTTTACTTAAGAAAGATTCATAATCATCTTGTGTTTTTAATTCAGTGAGTTTTTGTATCAATTGGGCATCTTGATTAGAAACTTCAATATTTTCATTATTTACAGGCATAATTAAACATTTTTTTTTAATCTTATTTCGTCAAATGGGTTTTTCAACATATCAAAAGACCCATAATGAATTTATAATTTTTTAAATAAAATGAAAAAATAAATAGGATTTAACCATCGCAATGTAGTAAAGTTTTGATTGACTATAAAATGAAATTGTTTTATTTATATTAAAATACCACATCACGTTCCGGGGGTGCCATATAAAATGATTTTATATGGCTGAGATTATACCCTTTGAACCTGATGCAGGTAATACTGCCGTAGGGAGTGGAACTATGAATAAACCAATTCAACCAAAATCATTTTTAATTACAAGAAAACCTTTTCCAAATTCAAGAAAGATTTATGTAAAAGGCTCAAGGGATGATATTCAAGTTGCAATGAGAGAAATTCAACTTTCCCCAACAAAAACGAGAGATGGGAAGTTGATAGAAAACGAACCTATAATTGTATATGATACTTCTGGGATATATACGGATTTAACAAAAGAAGTTGATATTACAAAAGGATTGCCAGAACTTCGAAGACCATGGATTGAAGAGCGAAATGATACAATGGTAATTAAAGTAGGGGGGATTTTGCGAAAAAGAGAGATTCGCAAAGCTAAACCTAATCATAATGTAACCCAAATGCATTATGCAAGAAAAGGAATTATCACTCCAGAGATGGAATATATTGCCATAAGAGAAAATATGGCAAGAGAACTATTATGGGAAAAATATGGTTATAATCCCAAAATATTGCCTTCTGGGCTTCCAGAGTATGTAACCCCAGAGTTTGTAAGAAAAGAAGTAGCAGAGGGAAGGGCGATTATTCCTGCAAACATTAATCACCCCGAAACAGAACCCATGATTATTGGAAGAAACTTTCTTGTAAAAATCAATGCCAATATTGGAAACTCCGCAATTCGATCATCCATTGAAGAGGAAGTAGAAAAATTAGTTTGGGCGATTCGATGGGGTGCCGATACAGTTATGGATCTTTCTACAGGAAAAAATATTCATGAAACAAGAGAATGGATTTTAAGAAATTCTCCCGTTCCAATTGGAACAGTACCGATTTATCAAGCTTTGGAAAAAGTAGGCGGAATACCAGAAGAATTAACATGGGAAATTTTTAAAGAAACCTTAATTGAACAAGCGGAGCAAGGAGTAGATTATTTTACTATACATGCGGGGGTATTATTGCGATATATTCCCTTAACAACGAATCGATTAACTGGAATTGTTTCCAGAGGAGGCTCAATTATTGCGAAATGGTGTTTAGCTCATCATAAAGAAAATTTCTTATATACCCATTTCGAAGAAATATGCGAAATCATGAAAAGTTATGATATAGCATTCTCCCTTGGTGATGGGTTAAGACCAGGTAGTATTTATGATGCCAATGATGAAGCACAATTTGCAGAATTAAAAACACTTGGAGAATTAACAAAAATAGCTTGGAAGCATGATGTTCAAGTTATGATAGAAGGCCCAGGACATGTTCCATTACATCTCATTGAAGAAAATATGCGAAAAGAAGAAGAAGAGTGTTTTTACGCACCTTTTTATACCTTGGGGCCATTGGTAATTGATATTGCTCCAGGTTATGATCATATGGCATCTGCTATTGGCGCTGCAAATATTGGAGCGATGGGATGTTCTATGTTATGCTACGTTACTCCGAAAGAACACTTAGGACTTCCAAATAAAGAAGATGTAAAGCAAGGTGTGATAGCATACAAAATCGCAGCACATGCTGCGGATATAGCTAAAGGGCATAAACAAGTAATCAAAAGAGATCATGCTATATCTAAAGCTCGATTTGAATTTCGATGGTATGATCAATTTAATTTATCTTTAGATCCAGAAACCGCTCAAGAATATCATGATGAATCACTTCCTGCAGAAGGAGCAAAACTTGCTCACTTTTGCTCAATGTGCGGTCCAAAATTCTGTTCTATGAAAATTACAGAAGAACTTCGAGAATATGCGAAAGAACATGGCTTAGATGAAGAATCTGCTATAGAAATGGGAATGAAAGAAAAATCAAAAGAATTTAAAGAAAAAGGCTTAGAAATCTATACTTAATAAAAAAATTTTTTCTAAGAACAAAAAACATAGGTGCGTTAATAAGAATTAAAAAAATTAAATAACTTTGAGCACTCCTCCACAAAGGCTGGTTAAAACTACCATCAAGGATGATGGTAGTACGTTGGGGGGTGGCTTTGCTTATGGTACTGTGAGTATCCCTGCTCACAACTTCTTTAAGCTATCATCAGGAATGATGGTAGTACCTTGGGGGTTCGAGTCCCCTCATACAGTTTCGCAAAAACACCCTTCACATTTCATACCTTACCTCTCGCATCTCACGCCTTATTAAGTTAAGATCTTACCCCATCGCAAGGTACTGTGAGCATTCTTGCTCACAGTTTCGTTTACTCTATCATCAAGGATGATGGTAGTATGTTGTAAATTACTTTCGCACAAGTTAGTGTGAACATCCTTGTTCGCAGTTTCGTTTACTCTATCATCAAGGATGATGGTAGTATGTTGTAAATTACTTTCGCACAAGGTACTGCGAGCATCCTTGCTCGCAGTTTAGTGAATGACAAAACTTTGTTAAAGCAACCAATTTTTTTGTAGTCTTCTTATTTTGTTTCTTTATAATTATTGTAAAAAATTAGTAATATATTCTTTATCAATGTTAAAATAAGGTATAATGATTTTTTAATACTATTATTTATTTCATATAATTTT
>JBEQAN010000225.1:0-3382 GCA_041640315.1 Leptospiraceae bacterium | reverse complement strand
ATTTCTAAAGCTATAGGACAATGATCACTCCCTAATATATCCATTTGAATAAATGTATTTTTAACAAGTGGTAAAGTTTCTTCTGTAATCATAAAATAATCGATTCGCCATCCAATATTCCTTAAACGAGCTCTTGTTATAGGGTCCCAATAGGTATATTTACCTGGCGAAGGATCAAACTTTCGGAATATATCCACATAACCTAAGGAAATTAATTTATCAATAAAAGCTCTTTCTTCTGGTAAAAAGCCAGATACATTTTTATTTTCTTCTGGACGTGCTAAATCGATTTCTGTATGGGCTGTATTAAAATCACCAACAATAATTAATTTTTTTTCTTTTCGTTGTTTTTCCCAAATGGATAAACAATATTCATAAAAATCTAATTTATATTTAACTCGTTCTGGTCCCCGTTGACCATTAGGGAAATAAACATTCCACAAAATAAACTGAGGAAATTCCGTAACAATAATCCTTCCTTCATCATTAAAAGAATGAATAGGATGATCTACCTCAAAACCAAATTGATATTTTATTGGTTTCAATTTCGATAATGTGGCAACACCACAATACCCCTTTTTTTTAGAACTTAACCAATAAGAATGATAAGGATATTGTAAAATTTTTTTTGCAGTATCGTGATTTTTAATTTGATCAAAAGTAGATTTCGTTTCTTGTAAACACAAAATATCTGGATCCTCTTTTTCTAACCACTCATAGAAATTTTTATTTGATATAGATCGAAATCCATTCACATTCCAAGAAAAAATTCGTATCATGTTTTTATTAAAAACTGGAACATCAATTGCGCTATGAATAGCATAAAGGGAATCGATGGAATTTTGTTCTTGTAAATTATGGTTTTTCTTTTTATTACCTAAACTTGATGAGGTTTTTTTTGCCATGAGATAATAAAAAATAGCCCACAAACGTGGGCAAATAGAAAAAATAAACAGCAGTTAACGTAATAGTTGTAATACAGATTGTGGACGTACATTTGCTTGTGCCAGCATGGCAGTTCCACTTTGAACAAGAATTTGATTTTTTGTAAAAGAAACAGATTCTTCAGCCATATCCACATCTCTAATTCTTGATTCAGATGCTTGAGTATTTTCATAGGCTACCATTAATCCTTTTGCGGCATGTTCTAATCGGTTGTAATACGCACCAAGATCTGCTCTTTGCTTGTTGATTCTATAAAGTGCCGCATCCAAAATCCCAATAGCATCATTCGCAAACTCCGCCGTTGATAAGGTTAATAAAGAACCATCATAACGTTTTAGATTTAATGCTCTTGATGTCATGGTTTGAATGTAAACTCTTTCTCTATGATGTTGATTAGGTCCGATATGAAACCACATGGATGATATTCTAGAACCTCTTGCAAAATCGCCTTGAAATAAATTCATTTTGTTAAATTCAGCTTGAGATGCTATTCTATCTACTTCATCAATCAACTGTGATACCTCAACTTGAATCATTTGTCTATCTTCTGCTGTATAAATTCCGTTCGAAGATTGAACCGCTAAGACTCTAATTCTTTGAACAATATCCGCTAACTCTTGTAAATATCCTTCAGCAGTTTGAATTAAACTCATACCATCTTCTGTATTTCTTTCTGCCTGTCTTAAACCATTAATCTGCGCACGCATTTTTTCTGAAACAGCAAGACCAGAAGCATCGTCCCCAGCTCGATTAATCCTCAAGCCTGAGGAAAGTTTTTCCATGTTTTTATCAACAACCCATTGTTGAAATTTTAAAACCCTATGAGAGTTTATAGCTGATAAGTTATGGTTAATTATCATATCGTTTCCTCCATGAAACTTTTTCTTAGAGCGTCCATGCTCTATAAGTTAATTTACTAAATACTTTCGGGATTTTTAAACTTTGAAATTAGACTTCAATTAAAAAAAATTGTTATACAAAAATAAATTTTAGGTACTTTTAAAATAGGCTGGATGTAAAATCTGAGTTATTTGTACTCCATAAAATTCATCTAATAATATTAATTTCCCCCTTGCATAAAGTCGATCATTGATTAATATATCTACCTCATCTCCTACATTTTTATCTAATTCAACAATTGAACCTTCGCCTAATAATAAAATGTCTTTTATCTCAAGGAATGTACGACCTAATTCCACAGTTAATCTTACATTGATATCATAAAGTTCATTGAGGGGGATACCAGCTTTTTGAATCCCACTTTCTGGTGATACTTTATTGCTAGAAATTAAACTATCATATCCGGATGAAACTGATGTTTCTTCTGGTTGGATACTAGAAAATAAATCTGATAATTCATCCGATAGTAAGCTACTACCTTGAGACGATTGAGTTTTAGAATCTAAACTAGACAGAAGATCATCTGTTAAATTGTTGCTCTTTGTATCTTCTTCTGAGCCTTGGGAAATGATTCTATCTAACTCTTCTTCACTTAAACTGGATTCCTGAAAATCATTTTCTCCTACCATAATTTTCCTTTATTTGTTTCTTATACCGATAATACAATAAAAAATGATAATAAAAAATCAATCAAAATATAAAGAATTTTTTGCAGATTTTAATGAAAAGATCAGTTTTAATACATTTTCTCGATTTTTCTATCAATGGTACCCCACTACAAAGCTCAATCTAATATTAAAAAAAAGTGGTATATACATTGATATCATTTTATTTCAATTTACCTTTAAATTTAAAGTTACAATATATAGTAAATTCATTTTAAAGTATATTAATAAAAAAACAATCAAGATTTTTTTTAAATTTTTTAGAAATTATGCCTATTTTATATTTTTTTCACAAATGGAACATAAATCATTATTTCAATTTTTTTTTGATGCAGGGAAAAATTATCTAAAAATGAAAAATCTAATCTTTGAAATCCAAAAGCGAAAATTCTTTCTTGTTAAAGAAACTTTTTTTGAGAAATTTGATTATCCCTTTGATATCAAAAAAAATGATTTAAGTTTAAAAGTTTTATTTGTTGATTCTTACATATATTGTTCAAAAACCCAAATTTATACAGAAAAAGAAAATTATATTAAAGGATTATATATCAATTTAAATGATTATAATTTTTTTAAATCAAATAAAACATTTTTTTTATTTGAAAAACATCAATTTCCTTATGATAAAATTTCACTATTAAATAATTTTAAAACTACGAAACTATTTTTCAAAATAGGGAAATCACTTTATATTTACGATATGGATTGTACTTTTAAAAGCAATAAAATCAAATTAGTAAAAGAGAAAAAAGATTCAGAGGATTTTATTTATATTCCCATAAAAACTGTAAAAATCAATTTTCTTAAAAAAATTCCTTTAGAAGAGGTATATTTTTTTAAAAGAAATCAAATGACACTTAAAACATAAATTT
>JBEQAN010000224.1:0-3401 GCA_041640315.1 Leptospiraceae bacterium | reverse complement strand
TGTCTCAATCCAATTATCATGTTTTTCCCATTCTTCTAAATAAACGTTTAAGTTTTTTATAACTTCATTATAAGGTGGTTCTTTTTGATAAGAAATTTTTATAAAATAATTTTGATTCATTGTTAATGAACTTTTTAAATAATATTTATAAAAAATTTCTAATAAATAAAGGATAATGTTATAATGATAAATCTGTTTTAATGTATCTTCTTCAACAGGATTTTGTTGGACATAAATCAAGAAATCTTCTTCTGAAAAAGAAAAATAAGGTATTACGGGAATTAAAAAATGTTCTTTCAATTGATTTAATAGATTTTGGTAATAAGAATGAGTAAATGCATAAAAATTATCTTTAGTATGTTTTAATTCCAGCTTATCTTTTAAGATAGAAACATTTTGTTTTAAATTCGTTATATCAATACATAACAAATGAAGATTTCGATTTAAAATCCTACTGTAGTTATAAATAAATCTATGGATTTCTGTTTTATCAAGAATAAAATAGCGATCCATTACACGTTGATAATGATAGACATTATCTTGAAGTAAAAGGCCAGCGTGACCTCCCCCAGAACCTTGTTCATTACTATCAATATAAAAATATCCAAACTCACAATTGAAATCTACTTTCTTATCAAAAGAAAGAAGGATTTTTTGATGTTCTAGTGCTACAATCTCAAAAGTGAATAAGAAGAATATAATGATGCGAATTTTCACTTTTTATAACATAATATCTTTTTTTCTTGAAGTTCACAATCTAAAGTATCTTCTTGAACTTTTAAATTTCCATTTCCTTTAGCTCCATCTTGTATAAAGTTTCCTTTAAAAATCATTCCATCGTTAAATTTGTAGGTACCTTCTCCCTCTCTTATACCATTTTTAAAATAACCTTCATAAACATCACCATTTTTAAAACTATAAATTCCAAAACCATCTCTTAAGTCATTTTTATATTCACCTTCGTATATATCTCCATCTACATAAATCATTTTTCCTTTCCCATCTCTTAGACCATTTTTAAAACTTCCTTCGTAAATATCACCAGAGTCATAAATATATTTTCCTACTCCATCGATACAATTACCTGATACACAACCCCTTTCTAAATTTTTTTCAACTTTTTTGCTTTTTTCTGAAGCATCCTTTGTTTGAGTGGTAGTACAATATAATAATACATTGAGTAATAAAATGATTAAATATCCTTTTTTTTGTAAATTCATTTTCTTTTCCTTCCTTGAATTTTTAAAAACTTTCTAATTTTACATTGTCAACATTATAATTTGCATCATCCAAATCAGCCTTATATTTTTCTAAAATTTGCTCTTTTTTTGTTTTATCTTGTTCAAGTTTATATAATGTAATGACCCCTATTATTTTTGCATTTCTATATAAATCAATTGCTTGTCCATATCTCTGATATTTTACAAGGTCATCTGCAGAGTTAATTTTATTTTTCATAACATTTAACCTGTGTTCGCTTTCATACACTTCAAAAAAGGGGGCATTGACAGCATCTTCTTCTAATTTGGATAGTTTTACAGCAATTTCAGTAGAAATACTAATAGATTGTTTTTTATACATATTTGCAAAATCACTTAGCATTTTATTAGTTATATTTCTACTTTTTATGAATTGATTATATGCATTGATGACATCACCCGAATAATAGTATTCTAAACCACTTTTATAAAGGGATGCAGATTCATCATAATTGGTTTTCGAGTTTGAAATTTCCTTTTCGTAAGTTTTAAGAATTTTAGCTAACTTTCTTAAGTTATATTCTACTTCTTCTTTTATTTTAGAAATTTTTTTACTAATTATATGTCTTTCTAAATAATCCGATGGTTCAATTTCTAAGAGGGGATTATTATCAATTTGAATTTTATTATTTTGATTTTCAGTTTTAGGTTGTGTTTGTGAAAAAACAAAATTAAAAGGAATTATGACAAAAATAAGAATTGAAAAGGTTTTGAACCACCACTTCCCTATTTTATTGATTATATTCTTCATATGTATTCCTTTATTAGGAGCAAATGATCTCTACATAGAAAATGATCATATATTTAATCTAAAAAATTATCGGTCAAATCAAATTTTTTCTAAAAGCTATTATAGAAATTTAATTGCTTTTTATTTTTATGATAGAGAAAAGCATCCAGAAATTTTAGATTTTTTCAAAACCCAACAACCCGAATTTTTTTGGCTAGCCAATGAGCTTTGGGAAAAGAGAGTCTTGGAATCAAATCAAAGGATTAACAATCCAGCTATAAAGGTTTGGGCTCAATTCTACAATGCCCATCAACAAAAAGATTATAACTATAATAAACTTAAAGAACATTGTGAGTATTTTGGAACTACCTTTTGTCAATGGTTGAATGATGTAGAATTTCTATATTTAAACTACTATCAGAAAAAAACTAGTATTCATTATAATGATATTTATATAATATTAAAAAAACTTGAAACTTATTTATTAAAATCCTACTATATTCCTTTCATGTATGAAACCGCATCTTGGCTTCCTAAGTATTTAAGAGAAATTGGATTACCATTGGAATCTTCTATTTTATTAAAACAAATGATTTATAAAATTAGTCCCACCCTTAAACAAGAATTACTCCAAGAATTTATCTATTCTATTTTTCTTGCGGGTGATCCAGATTATGCCATAGAACTTTTTTTAAATTCTAACTTTACAAGTTTAAAATACCAAACAAAATATTTTAATATTTTTAATATTTTATTTCTCTCGAAGAACTTTGACCTTATAATCAATAACTTAAAAAAAGAATCTTTTCTCAATTTATTAAAATACCAACAAGGAGTGGATTTATGGACATCACTTCCTCTAACTAACAATTTATTAAAAATTCGCCTTGTAGATTTTATGTATTGGAAATCCAAAAACGAAAAAGAAATTTTAACTCTCTTAGAACGTTTAATCAACAATAAAGAGCTGAATGAATTAGAAAAACAATATGCAAGATTAATCCAATCTCGAATCATTTATAATTATAATATTGATTTAGCACAAAGAATAGCAGAGGATATACAATTTAAATCTCAAGAAAAAGCACAGTATTTATTAGAATATTACGCAACAATTTGGAATGGATGGTGTTTATATAAACAAAAAAAATATTACCTTGCAAATATTGAATTTACCAAAGCGAATAATATTGCGCGAAGACATTTTCCAGATATTTCAAGATACTCCGTATCCTTAGGTTTGTTATTAACAAAACAGAAGTTTAATATCATCGATTTAAACCTTATACAGGAATTTCAAAAAATAGAAAATCAATACTTACCAGATTCTAATTTTTTTTATATTTTTGAATGGATTCCAGAGGATATTCCATACGATCTATGGAAAGATATTTATATAGATTTTCTTTTTT
>JBEQAN010000223.1:0-3404 GCA_041640315.1 Leptospiraceae bacterium | reverse complement strand
AAAATTCGAGATTGCGCATTTGTTCGATAAAAAATCGCAATTTCATTTAATGGATATTGATGTTTTAATCTTTCAATTTCATAAACAACCGTTCTCGCCTCATCATATTCATCTTTACATGTTAGAAGTTTAGGAGGATCACCATCACCTAATTTGGAATACAATTTTTTATCACTTCGTTTTTTATTATTTTTAATGACTTTATTAGCGAGTTCTAAAATCTGATTATTACTTCGGTAGTTTTCTTCTAACTTGACGATTTTCACATCTGGAAAATCTTTCTGAAAGTTCCATATATTTTCTATTCTTGCTCCACGCCAAGAATAGATTGATTGATCATCATCCCCAACGACTACAATATTTCGATGTTTTTCTGAAAGAAGTTGTATAAATAAATATTGAACATAATTCGTATCCTGATATTCATCTACCATAATAAATTGCCAACGATTTTGATAATAATCAAGTAGATGAGGATTTTGTTTTAGTAATTTTACAGATTCATACAAAAGATCTCCAAAATCAACCGCATTATTATTTCGTAATTCGTTTATGTATAATCTATAAAATTCATATATAAAATCAATTTGATGTAAAGATTGAAATTTTTCTTTGAATTCTTCTGGACTTAAAAATTCATCTCGAGCAAAATTGATTTTTTCTATCAAATCTGTAAGAGTAAAACCAAATAGTTCAAAATCCATTGACTCAAGAATCCGTTTCGCTAAACTTTTTTGTGAGGAAGAATCATAGATACTAAAATTAGAAGTAAGATTCAACTGATGATAGTTTTCTTTTAGGATTTGTAAACCTAAGCTATGGAAGGTTTTGATAACAACTCTTTCTCCATAAGGACCAATTAAATTGATGACTCTTTCCTTCATTTCCTCTGCTGCTTTATTAGTAAAAGTTACCGCAACAATGGAATCCGGAGAAACATCCAATACCCTTATAAGATAAGCTATTCTATGAGTAATTACCCGCGTTTTACCAGTCCCAGCTCCAGCAAAAATTAGCATGGGACCTTTAAAATGTAATACTGACTCTTTCTGAGCGAGGTTTAGAGGATCTAAAAATTCTTTCTTTAACAAATCTTTAAAAGAATGCATATATGGAATCTTTTATAAATATTATAACACACAAAATATAAAATTAATTCTAAAATTTCTCAGAATTAATAAAAAATCAAGTTGAAACTTTAAAATTTGAATTAAAGATAAAAAATTATAGATTTATAAAATAAAAGATTTTTCCCTTAAGAATAAGGGAGAAATCTTTTAATGTCTAAAATGCCTCATACCAGTAAATACCATTGCAATGCCATATTGATTTGCTGTATCAATGACTTCTTGATCTCTAACAGATCCTCCAGGTTGAATGATAGCACGGACTCCTGCTTTAGCGGCAATTTCTACCCCATCTTTAAAGGGGAAAAAGGCATCAGAGGCAAGGTAAGAATTTTTTAAAGATATACCAAATTTCACCGATTTGTGAACCGCAAATTCTACCGCATCTACCCTACTCATTTGACCCGCCCCAATTGCAAGGGTTGCATTTCTACTAGTAAAAATAATGGCATTAGATTTTACATATTTTATGACTCTCCAAGCAAACTCTAGTCCTTCCCAATCTTCTTCAGTAGGTTGTTGATTGGTTACCACTTTCCAATTCTCCCTCGAATTATAAGAATTATCCATATCTTGATATAAATAACCATCCATTCCTACTCTTAATTCTTTTCTTGGATGCAAAAGCTCCTCTGGATTCGTATGTTCAATAACCCTTAAATTTGTCTTATTCGAAAAAACTTCCAATGCTTCTTTAGTATAGGATTTTGCAATAATACATTCAACAAATTGTTCCACTACTTTCTCTGCGAAGTCTTTATTGACATTACCATTAACTGCAATAATTCCACCAAAGGCACTGACTGGATCGCATTCTCTTGCCATTAAAAATGCGTTCACAAGTTCCTCTTCAGTTTTCGCATAAGCAGCACCAGAAGGATTTAAGTGTTTTACAATCACTACTCCAAAGCCTGGTAAAGATGCAGCACATTGCATCGCAGAAGTCAAATCTAAGATATTATTAAACGATAATTCCTTCCCTTGAATTTGTTGAAATCCTTGAGGAGTTTCTATATTTTTATAATATTCTTGTAATGGTCTATAGTAACAAGCTTTCTGATGGGGATTTTCTCCATAACGAAGTGGTAAAATCTTCTTTAAAGGGATAGTAAGATACTCTGGAAATTCTTCTTTAATTTCTTCACTAAAATATTGAGCAATCATTGCATCATAAGAAGAAGTCATCTGAAATACCTTCGCCGCAAGCTTTTTGGATGTATACTTAGAAATTTGCCCATTTAATTCATTTAATTCTATCATGATGGAAGCATAGTCATAGGGATCTGTAACTACTACTGTGTGCATATAATTTTTCGCGGCAGAGCGAAGCATAGATGGTCCGCCAATATCAATATTTTCTATGATGGTTTGATGGATTTCCTCCGGTGATTTATCAGAATTTTTCATATTTAAATAGGTTTGAGTAAAAGGATATAAATTTACAACAACTAAATCGATTTTTTCTATATTCATTGTTTGTAGGGTCTTTACGTGTTCTGGATAATCTAAACGGGCAAGTAATCCCGCATGAATGACTGGATGTAAAGTTTTTACTCTACCACCTAAAATCTCTGGAAATTTCGTTATCTCTTCAACAGATTTAACGGGTATACCATTTTCTTTTAAAATTTTATATGTTCCACCTGTAGAGATAATTTCTATATTGAATTTTTGTAAGTGTTTTGCCAAATCAATAATGCCAGTTTTATCTGAAACTGATATTAACGCTCGTTTGATTTTAATCATGTTTAATCTCCTTATGAATCATTTTATAAGTTCATTACAAAATCAAGATTTAATTCGAACTATTTTTCGTAATTGATTTGGTGATTCGATGATCTCTAATTTACCTTCGCAAAAAAGTTGGATAGCTTTGATATAAAGTTTATGTTCTTCTTTTAAAATTAGTTGAGATAATTCTTCTTCTGTTGCTCCTTCGGGAACTTCCACCGCTTTTTGTAAAATAATAGGACCTGTATCCACACCTTCATCGATAAAATGAACGGTGCAACCAGAAACTTTAACCCCATATTCAATGGCTTGCCTTTGTGCATGCATACCCGGAAAAGATGGTAAAAGAGAAGGATGGATATTCATGATTTT
Organism: Leptospiraceae bacterium; assembly: GCA_041640315.1. Taxonomy (GTDB): domain Bacteria; phylum Spirochaetota; class Leptospiria; order Leptospirales; family Leptonemataceae; genus SKYB61. The sequence goes on along the minus strand of JBEQAN010000223.1, from coordinate 174 downwards.
ATTGGGAAACGCTTTAACAAAATCCCTCGAAAGAATTCGCATAAATCCAGCACAGAGAATCAAATCTGGATTTAAAGAAATAGCAGTCTTTAATAGATCTTGATGAAAGTCATTTTTATTTTCGTAGGATTGATAGTTGAATACAAAAACGGGGATTTGATATGTTTTAGCATG
>JBEQAN010000222.1:0-3406 GCA_041640315.1 Leptospiraceae bacterium | reverse complement strand
ACTTTGAAATTTTTCATCATCGAATAAAATCTCTAAATCTTCGTCTATAGGTGCGGTAAATGGATGATGGACACTTTCTAATTCTCCAGTATCAAGGTTTCTTTCAAATAAAGGAAAATCTACTACCCAACAACATGCATATTGATCCTCTGGAATCATTTTAAATCGTTTTGCTAATTTTAGTCTTAAATTGCCAAGGGTATCATGAACAATTTTTTCTTTGTCTGCTGCGAAAAAGATTATATCTCCAACTTTTGAATTGCAACGGCGAGAGAGTTCATTTAATAACTCTTCTGTAAAAAACTTTGATATTACAGATTTTAAACCATCTTCTTCATGTTTCATCCAGGCTAAGCCACCCGCTTTATAATCTTTTTTTACCCATTCTGTAAGTTCATCAATATCTTTTCGAGAAAGTTCAGCACCACTCGGAACACATAAAGCTTTTACCCTACCCCCTTTTTGGAGTGCCGATTTAAATACTTGAAAGTCTGATTTTTCTGCAATGTCTGCAATATCGATTAATTTCATTTCGAAGCGTAGATCTGGTCTATCTGTTCCATAATTTTCCATCGCATCTTTATAAGATATTCTGGGGAAAGGATTAGGTAAATCAATATTAAAAATTTCTTTAATGGTTTTTCTCCATAATTCTTCCATTATAGACATAATCATATCATCGTTAATAAAACTCATTTCGAGATCTAGTTGGGTAAATTCTGGTTGACGATCCGCTCTTAAATCTTCATCACGAAAACATTTTACAATTTGATAATAGCGTTCAAATCCAGAAGCCATTAAGATTTGTTTAAAAATCTGAGGTGATTGAGGAAGTGCATAGAACTTACCAGGCTGAAGTCTTGATGGCACCAAAAAATCCCTTGCTCCCTCTGGAGTGGATTTATTTAAAATTGGTGTTTCTATTTCTAAAAATCCTAAGTCATCTAAAAATTTTCTTAAAGTTAAATTTAATTTTGAACGTAAAATAATCGCTTTTTGCATTTCATCTCTTCTTAGGTCCAAATATCTATATTTTAATCGGGTCTCTTCCCCTACATTTACGTATTCATCTAATCCAAAGGGCAGAGGACGAGAGGTATTAAGGATCATAAATTCATTCACAAATACCTCTATTTCTCCCGTTTGAATTTTGGGATTTATAGTTTCTGGGGCTCTTTTTCGAACAATTCCTCGGATTCCTAAAACATATTCATAACGAATAGTAGTTGCTAAGTCATAATTTTTTAAACGGGATTCTTCAAATACCAATTGAACAATTCCAGAGCGATCCCGTAAATCAACAAAAATAATTCCACCCTGATCTCTATAACGAAATGACCAACCCAATAAATAAACTTCTTTACCCTCGTCTTGAACTGTTAAATCACCACAAGGAGTTCTTTTATAATAAATAGAATCTAATAATTCTTTATTAAGTCCTTTAATATAATTCAGAGCATCAATATTTACAGACATAAGGTCTAATTTTTTTTTCTTTAATATATAATAAATAAAAAAATTATTTAACTTATCAGAAGTTGCTCTAATTGATGTTTGAAATCATCACGTTCATTTAATTTATTATATTCAATTCAAATATTTCAATTGACATATTGATTTTATTATAGAACTATGAGCTATTGATATGCAAAAAACTTTAAATATAAAAAATAATCATGATAAACCCTATCGAAATAATGTAGGTATGATTGTTTTTAATTCGCAAGGAGAAGTATTGGTGGGGGATAGAATTGATTATCCAGAAAAATTTCAATTTCCTCAGGGGGGAATTGATGAAGGGGAAAGTCCAGAAGAAGCAGCAAAACGTGAACTTTATGAAGAAATAGGTTTAGCACTTGAAAAACCTATTTTCGAAATACCAGAATGGCTCATGTATGATTTTCCAGAAGATATTCCCGATTATTTAAAACAATATAAAGGACAAAGACAAAAATGGTTTTTTTATTATTGGGATGGAGATCCTTCCACTTTAAATTTAAATACTCATCAAAGAGAATTTCGAACAGTAAAATGGATGAATATCGAAGAGCTGGTTCAAAATATTGTAGAATTTAAAAAAGAAGTGTATAGAACGATACTAAAGTACTACCAACAAATTGTTCCAGAATATTTAAAACAAAGACAAAAATGAAATCGCCAATTATAGAAATCAAAAATCTTTCCATTGGAGTAAGAACCCACCAAAGAAAAGAACCATTGATTTTAGTAGAAGATATCCATTTTTCAATTCTAGAAGGAGAGATTTTTGGTCTTATTGGGGAATCGGGCTGTGGAAAAAGTATTACAGCCTTAGGTATTGTTGGTTTTGCACCAGAACCCAATGGTGTGTTTTTGAATGGATCTGTAGAATTACAACTAGAAGATAAAATATATAAAATCTTAGAACTTAGACCAGAAGAATTAAGATCGATTCGGGGATCAGAAATTGGTATTATCTTTCAAGAACCTTTTATGGCACTTAATCCCCTTTATACAATAGAATTTCATTTTAAAGAATTATACAAATTTCATAATGACATCATAAAAGCAAAAAACATAGATTTTGAAAATCGCCTCTTTTACCTATTAAAACGTGCTGGATTCGCTGAACCTCAAAAAATTTTAAAATTATATCCTCATCAATTATCTGGTGGGATGCTCCAAAGAATTGTAATTATCTTAGCCATTTTATTAAAACCTAAGTTGATCATCGCAGATGAACCAACCACAGCATTAGATGTTACAATTCAAGCTCAAATTATGGAATTATTAAAAGAACTCCAACAAGAAGAAGAAACTTCTATACTACTAATTACTCATAACATGGGATTATTGGCACAATATGCGGATCGACTAGCGGTTATGTACGCTGGTAGAATTGTAGAAACCACAAATATCCAAACCTTTCTCGATGAACCCTTACATCCCTATAGTAAAGCTTTATTGGAAGCCATTCCAGATATAGAAGCAGAACAAAATAAAAAAATTAGAGGAATTCCAGGACAAGTTCCTTCGCCAGAAAATTATCCTATAGGTTGTAGATTCAGCAATCGATGTCCCTATAAATTTGATCTATGCGAAAAAAAGCCCCAATTATCTAAATATAAAGAAAATCACGAAGTGTATTGTTGGAAGTATATATGAATTTTATTGTCATTTTTTGTAATTTTTTACTATCAATGAAAATTTTTTATAGAACCTTGTTTAAAGATGTATTAAAAAAATAATTTAATTTTTTTATATATATTATTAAATTTTATTTTTGAAACTATTTCCTCTCAAATTGAATGGAATTATATTTTTTAAATTGATTTTGGGTTAAAAATATAAAAGAAATTTATTATTTTCATCAATGTGGTTAATAACTTTTATTTTAATATATTGTTATCTTAAATATTTTCTTCTA
>JBEQAN010000221.1:0-3413 GCA_041640315.1 Leptospiraceae bacterium | reverse complement strand
CTTTTATTTTTTGAATTTCTTTTAATGCTCCATATAAACTTAATGTTTCAAGAAAAATGGATATACTAAGAACTAATAAAGCTATCCAAGCAGATTGTAATGGTTCTATGTTATGTAGCTTATGAACTCCTTCATAAACCGAAAAAAGTCCTCCAAGGCTGAATAATAAAATAGCAACTAAAAAGCTCCAAAAATATATTACCTTTCCATATCCAAGCGGATGTTTTTCATCGGGTTGTCTTTGAGAGCGTTTAAGTCCTATGAATAGTAATACCTGATTAGAGGTATCAGCAAAAGAGTGGATTGCTTCTGCAAGCATACTCCCAGAACCCGTATATAAAGCTGCGGATAATTTTGTTATTCCTATTCCCAGATTTGCTAAAAAAGCATATAGAATGGTTTTTATTGAACTATGATATTTTTTCATACTTAAAAACTTTTTACATATACTAACTTGATTTTAAAGAAAATTTTTATTTTTTTAACTTTTGCATAAATCGCTTCATAATATTACGAAATTCAACACTATCTAAGTAGGTTGCATTCCATAGAGCAACATATTCCATTCCTTCATATGTTGTATGATTTTCCATATAATTTAAAAGATTCTTTATACCACTTATTACCATAGGAGGATTCTTTGCTATTTCTTCAGCAAGTTTAATACTTTCGCGTAATAAATCTTCTTCTGTTTCGACTAGTTTTTCGAATAATCCCATTCTGTAGCATTCCTCAGCTGAAAAATCCCCTCCAGTAAATGCCATCATTTTGGTTGCACCATATCCAATGATATAAGGCAACCGATTGAGACTACACGTATCAGCAACAATACCTACCTTGGTTTCTCTTAGAGACACAATAGCATTTTTACATGCTATACGTATATCGCATGCTGTAATGAGATCTAATCCACCACCAATACAGTGTTTATGAATTGCAGCAATATAAACTTTAGAACTTTTCATTATCTTTTTAAAACCTTCCTGCATTTTGAGTATTAATTCATGTAATATTTTTCTTTCGTTAGCTGTTTCTCCTTGAATAATAGAACTAAATCTTTCATTAAATTCTACAAGATCCAACCCAACAGAAAAAGATTTTCCGCGTGCAGCTATAATAACGACATTAATGTCACTATCTCTTTCTAATAATTCCACAAGTTCTGGAAGTTCCTCCCAAAAATCCCAACTCATAGCATTCCGTGTCTCTGGCTTATTAAGATAAACAATTGCAATATTTTTCTCTTGAATTTTTTCTACTTGAAAAAAACTAAATTGATGTTTTTCTTGCATATAAGGATTCAAATATTATAATCTGATTTCTATATCAATAAAAAAACTATGAAGGTTGAAGAATTAAAAAATTATTTATCAAATATTCATTCTCAATTTCAAAGAAATCTAATCATTGAATCTTTATCCAGTCAAATTGCCAATAACAAAGAATTATTAAATAGTATACAAAAAATTTTAGAAGAATGTAGAACATTTGAAGGCATAAAACAACATAGCTCCTTATGTTCTTTTTGTATTCATATTTTAATACAATCCCAACGACCAGAAAGTATGTTTATTTTAATTCAGTATATAAAATCCTTAGATGAATTTATTCCTTTAACATTCGCAGAATTTTTAGGTCGTTTACTTCCTTTTTTTGGTAAAATTATTATCGGACCTGCAAAAGAATTATGCCAGTTTCCACGTAATACCCCACAACATGCAATTGGCATACAAACTTTATGTAATCTTTTTTTGGATGGACTACTTGGAGAGGAAAATCATCCATATTTAATAGAACTTATTAAAAATTTTGAATCAGATCCCTATTTTTCGAAACATTTAATTGATATGGTAAAATCTACAAATGAATTTAAAGCGTTAGCAAAAAAATTTTACAAAGAATCTGAAGATAAAGAAGATACTGTGGATCTAACCACAATATCAGAAGAAATCCTTATAGATGATTCATTTTTAGTAGAAAAAAATAAAAATACATAAAAATTTATTATAAGTCTATATATGTTTTCTAATTTGACAGGATAGATTATAAAGAAATAATACAACACATTCAATGAATATCAAAATTTCATGTGATAATAAATTTGAAATTATTATACTCATTGTGATTTTTTATGTGATCTCTACATCTACCAATACTCAGTTTCACTTACAAGCTCAGCCAGTAAAATCTATTAAAAAAAATACCTTTCAATGGAAAATCAATCCTACAGATTCTTACATACATTTTGAAATTCCTTTTCTTGTAAATCATCTAAAAGGTGAAGTTAAGAATTTTTATTTAAAAAATTTTAACTATAAAGGCTACTATAATAGCTTAAAAAATAGTGAATTATGGATTCCAGTAAAAGAGATTACAACGCATAATTATTATAAAGATATTAGTATTCAATCAGAACTTTTTTTAAATGAAAAACAATATCCATATATAAAAATCAAAGTTCTAAGGTTTATACCCTTTAACCTTCAAGAAAATTATTTTTTTATAGATTACGAAATTCAAATAAAAGATACAAAAAAAACCTATAAAGAAATCATATTATTAAAACAGAGTTGGAATAAAATCGAAGCAAAAGGAGAAATTCTATTAGCAAGACAGGATTTTTCTCTTTATGGAAACTTAATCCTCAATTTTCTTATGAAAGATTACATTAAAATTAATTTTTACATAGTTGTAAACTATACAAATAAATTATAAGTAATATTAAATTGAATGTTAATAAATTTCTTTTTTTGTAGAAGAAAGATTTTAGCCACTAAATAAAATTAACTCCAAATGGTATTAAAGAAAACTTTATAAAACATATAAAACAAATGATATGGGGAAAAACATAATGTGTACTTTAACAATTTTACCTTATAAAGATAAAAAACAAATTTTTATAGGTTTTAATCGAGATGAACTTCGTAATCGTAAAATTGCCATCCCACCACAAATTTATTTAAAGAATCATATAAAAATTTTTTATCCCCAAGATGCAAACTTTGGTGGAACATGGCTTGGTTTCAATGAATATGGCGTTTTCTTTTTTCTTTTAAACTATAATCAAAAAGATTTATATAAAACCTATTTATTTAATAAACACTATAAAAATAAAAAAAGCCGTGGCTTAATCATTCCCGATTTATTAACCTCTACCAAAAAAGAAGAAGTTCTTAATAACATTATGAATCTTGATTATTATAACTATTCGCCTTTTCGACTAACGTTTTATTATTTAAAAGATCATTCTGTATTTCAATTCATTTATACTGGAAGAGGTATCAAATTTAAAAACTATCATTTACCCTTTTTTCAGGCATCCTCTGGTTTAGGAGATCATCTTATCTACCCCCTTAGAAAAAAAATTTTTAGAAAACAATTGTGTCATAACAAATCTATAAAAAATCAATTAT